>JAFQJY010000033.1 GCA_017414845.1 Alphaproteobacteria bacterium
AACACGCCTGTTTATGCCGGCATGATTATCGGCGGAAATGCAAAAAGTGGCGATATTGAAGTCAATCCTATTAAAGGAAAACAACTCACCAATATGCGTGCTGCCGGCAAAGATGATAATGTTATCTTGACTCCACCCGTTCGTATGAGTTTAGAGGAAGCATTGGTCTATATCAATGATGATGAACTTGTGGAAGTAACGCCTGAAAATATTCGTCTGAGAAAAAAACTCTTAGACAGCAATGACCGACGGAAAGCAGAAAGAGGACGGCTTTAATGGCGACTTGGGTTCAAGCATTTAAGGGATATTTACAACCTAAAATCTTTCTTTTTTTCTTTTTAGGACTTTCTTGTGGTATTCCTTATGCTCTGATTGGGGGAACTCTTTCGTTATGGTTGACACGAAAAAATTTTGGCTTAGAAGAAATCGGTGTTTTGAGTTTTATGCTCATTCCGTACAGCATTAAATTTATTTGGGCGCCGTTTATAGACAGATTTCGTCTGCCGATATTTTCTCGTTCATTAGGGCAAAAAAAAGCATGGGGCTTTTTCTTTCAAATCGGCTTACTTTTAAGTCTGATTTGTTTCACATTCGTCGTCCATCGGAGTGCGTATGTAACACCTGTTTTTTATGTTTTAGGTCTATTGACTTCTTTTTTTGCATCCGGTCAGGATATTGTTGTAGATGCCTTGCGCATTGACACACTTGACAAAGAAGAATTAGGCGAAGGTGCCGGCACTTATCAATTCGGATATCGTATCGGCATGCTCTGTGCCGGCGCAGGTGTAACAGCAATCGCACCGATTATTTCTTGGGAAAACGGATATCTCATTCTTACCTGTTTTATTATTTTAGGAATGATTTCTCTTTTTTTCATTCGTGAGACACAAGATAAAAACGAACATCAGTCCTATAACGAAGTCGTAACGAAAGCAATTTATTCGTTTATAAAGATGAAACACTGGATACCTGTCTTCCTTTTTATTATTCTTTATAAAATGTGCAATGCCGTTTTAGGAAAAATGGCAGGTCCGTTTTATCTGCTAAACGGTTTTTCAGAAGGTCAAATTGCTCTTGTATCCGGTATTTTCGGTTCTTGGGTGACTATGGTCGGCATTCCTCTCGGAGGGGTACTCGTTATGCGATTTGGTTTACTCAAATCACTTTTCGGCTTAGGTTTAATAGAAGTTATGACTTCTATTGCTTTTGCCGTTTTAGCATACTTAGGAAACAATCTGACGGCATTTTTTGTTGTTATTGCTTTTGACAATATTGTCGGTGGTATGGGAACTGCTGTTTTTGTGGCTTACCTATCCAGTTTATGTATCAAAGAATATTCTGCTTCTCAATATGCCCTGCTCAGCGCTCTTATGATGATTTCATCCTCCGTATTCAGCGCTTTCAGCGGTTATCTGGCGCATCATTTAGGTTGGGTCAATTTCTTTTTAATGACAGGTATTCTAATGATGCCGTCTCTGTTTATCCTTAAAAACCTTATCCGATACGAAAAAGAAGAAAAAAACTTGTCAAGCATAAAATAAACTGCTATCTTCAATTGAAGAAAGGAGCAGTTTGTCATGGAGCGTTTTTTAACCGGTTTTCGGGTTAAATTCAAAACCTTGGAAAAAATAGCCTCAGAATATAACTTTTCCCTTTTCCCGTCTGATAAATCACCCTTTTTCACAAAAGAAAAAATACCGGACAATTGCTTTCTTTTAGCCGGCAACTTAAATGAGACGACATTAAAAAAACTAAATTATCTTCCCTTTTCGGGCATCATTGATGCCAACGCACAAAAAAAATCCGTCCGTATGTTTCTGTCAGATTTACCGAAGAATGAACATCATTTAAGTTTTTTATGTACAAGTCCGCTGATTTATTCTGTTGATATTGCTGATTTTTTTGTCAAGAAACTCTCTGAGAGTTTAAATTTATCAGACCAAATGAAAACAGATATTCGTTTAGCACTCCACGAAACCCTTATCAATGCACTTGTTCACGGCAATTTGGAAATCAGTACCGGACAAGTCAAAACTGCCTATGATTTTATGAACTATACCAATCTGCTTCAAGAACGTTTAAAATCAAGTTCTTTTGCAAAAAAAAGTGTTTGTATTTATGCCTCATGGAACACGCATAAACTCGTTATTCGTGTCAAAGACGAAGGAAACGGATATAAACATAAAAAAAATACAACAACCATCAAAAAAAAGACATCCGGCAGAGGTTTGATTTTTATTGCAGGGCTTGCCGACTCGTGTACTTTATCCGATAACGGTAGTGAGGTAACTCTTATTTTTGACTTAAAAGAATGTTTTACACGCCCCTACTTGTCATCAGAAGAAGAGCACATTCAAAAACACCTGAAAAATATGCCGACACTATCCAAAGGGAAAGT
>JAFQJY010000034.1 GCA_017414845.1 Alphaproteobacteria bacterium
ACGATTGAGGAAGTCATAGAACCCTATCTTTTACAGGAGGGGTTTGTGCAAAGGACACCTCGGGGACGTGTTTTATCTTCATTCGGTTTTGCGCATTTAGGGTTAAAAACACCCTCAAAAATGCCGTCTCTTTTGGATAGTTTGGAGGAAGAATGACATATCAGGTGAAAGTTTATTACGAGGATACGGATGCCGGCGGTATAGTTTATCATGCGAACTATTTAAAGTTTGCAGAACGGGCGAGAACGGAGTTTTTAAAAGAAAAAGGACTCTCTAATCAGTATTTTTTGGCACAAGGAATCGGTATTGTCGCCTGCCACGCCGAGTTGGATTACTATGCACCGGCCGTTTTGGAAGACGAACTGGATATTGAAACAAGGATATTGGAACTCGGAAAAACCTCTCTTTTATTGGAACAGGAAGTTTTTCGGGGTAAACAAAAACTGACACGAATTCTGATAAAACTTGTTTTTGTCAATAAAGAGACATTGCGCCCTGTTCGGGTGCCTGAAAAAATACATCAACTTATGGAAGAGGTGAAATAATGGAAGGGGTAGAAGTTTCTGTTTGGTCTATGTTTGCCAACTCGGATTTGTTTATGAAAACGCTGATGCTGGGGATGATGACGGCGTCTGTGTGGACATGGACAATTATTATTTCAAAAGTGCGTCTGTTTAAGCATTTAGGCGAACGGGTTAAAACTTTTGAAGAACGCTTTTGGTCGGGAAATTCTTTGGAAACACTTTATAACAGCATTCAAAATAAACCGAATAATCCGTTGGCTGCGATTTTCCTGTCAGCAATGAAAGAGTGGAAACGTTCGTTTCGGGGTAAAAAAACGGCTTCTGTAGCTGGCGTCAATATGGCAGAACGAATAGAAAAAGGAATGCAGATAACCGTTGAAGATGAAATTCAAAAAATGGAAAGTCATATGGTGTTTTTGGCGTCCGTGGGTTCTGTATCACCACTACTCGGGTTGTTCGGAACGGTGTGGGGAATTATGGACAGTTTCCAAGCCATCGGTGTCACGCAAAATACAAACATTACGGCAGTCGCTCCCGGCGTTGCAGAGGCTTTGCTGACAACGGCCGTCGGGTTGATAGCCGCTATTCCGGCACTGGTAGCGTATAATAAATTTTCAAACGATATTGATAAAATGACACATCGGATGGATTCGTTTTCCGGTGAACTTTCGGCGATTATTTCAAGACAGATAGAACAAATAGGAACAGAGGGGTAATTCTAAAATGACCGTTCACAGGCGTACCCGACGAATCAGAAGTGAAATCAATTTAACACCACTCATTGATGTGATGACTTCTCTTCTTGCGATTTTTATGATTACGGCGCCGATGTTGACAACGGGGATACCTCTTAATTTACCTAAGGGGGACGGGAAAACCGTACAGGAGGACGATAAAACGCTGGATATCGGTATCAATGAAAAAGGTGAAATTTTTCTTGGAAAAAATCAGGTTTCATATCAGGAATTTTTACCGAAAATCAAGGCAATTGTCGGAGAGAATCCGAAAATCCGTATGATGATAAGTGCTGACAGAACGGCAGAATACGGATTCGTCGTAGAAGTTATGGCACTTTTGCGCAGTGCCGGTTATACACAAGTCGGTCTTCGGACGGATACAACAAAAATAAAGGAATTGACTTCTCAATGACATTGGAACAGTCTTCTTTTACCTTTGCTCTTTTAGGACATTTAAGCCTTTTCGGGTTGATGTTTATCCAGATACGTTTACCGGAAAAAAACATACCTGCTCCGCCGATTATTTTTGAATTGGAAAATTTACAGGTAGAAGAATCTCAAAAAACAGAAGAAATGCCGATTCCTATTCCTCCTAAACCGCCTGAGGCAATTAAAAAGACAGTCGCCGCTATGCCGGACACGGCGCCTGCTCCTGCGCCGGAAGAAGAGGTTAAACCTGTGGAAACATCTATCGTTCAAGACGCCGTTTCCATGGAAGAAAAGGACGAAAAAAAGCAAGAAGAAATCCCTTTTCCTGAGATAAAACCTAAGAGAAAGCCCGAGGTAAAGCCTAAGGCACCGGTCTTAAAAGAATCTGCGCCGAAGCCCGAGGCAAGGGAAAACAGTTTAAAAACGCTTTTGGCATCTGTGGAAAAAATATCGGAACGGATTGAAAAGCAGGATAAAGGAACGGCACAAGAAACCTCATCTGCCGGTTCGGAAAAAGGGACAGTGCAAGCCCCTGTTATTACGGCAAGCGAACTGGATTTTATTGCGACGACGATTCGTAAGCACTGGAATTTGGATGCCGGCGTTTCCGGTGTGGATAAAATGCTCATAGAAGTGAAAGTATTTTTAGATATGTCAGGGAATGTATATAACGTTGAATTTTTAGATACAACGCTTTACGGAAAAGATACGGCATACACCTCCGTCGCAGACAGTGCACAACGGGCGATTTATATCTGCGATAAATTAGGAGACGAATCACCGTTTAAAAAACTTGCAAAAAAACATAACGGCGCTTATTCTGAATGGAAAGAATTGACATTACGGTTTACCCCTTAAAAAAGGAGAAGAAAGAATGAAACGCTTTTTTTGTTTTTTGATGATGTTTTTCCCGTTTGTTTGTCGGGCAGAATTAAAAATAGACGTAAACGGCGCCGGAGCCGAACCTGTTCCGATTGCAATACCTGTTTTTTTAGATGATGAGAACGCCTTATCGGAAATCGTTATATCGGATTTGGAAAAAACTGGACTTTTCAGAGTTGTCAATCCGGACGCATATATTCAACAGTTTTCTTCTTTTGAAGAAAAACCGACATTCGCAGATTGGCAGGCTATCAATGTGCAGGCTCTTTTACAGGCAAAATCGGAAACAAGTCCGGACGGACAGGTTAAAGTCAGTTATAAATTGTGGGATATTTATGCCGGTAAAATGTTGGAGGGAAAAGCCGTTACGCTTCCTTTAAAAGAAGTACGTCGTCTCGGGCATATTTTGGCTGATAACGTGTATAGCCGAATAACGGGGGAAAAGGGGTATTTTGATACACGAATCGTCTATGTTGCCGAAACGGGACCGCTCGGGAAAAGAACAAAAAGACTGGCAATTATGGATTTTGACGGGTCTAATCATCACTATTTGACGGACGGACAGTATATGGCACTGACGCCTCGCTTTTCGCCGAATATGCAAAAAGTAGCCTATTTGTCTTATGTTAAAAGTAAGCCTCGTGTCAGAATTTTGGATTTGAAAACGGGTGAAGATAAAGAACTCGGTACTTTTTCAGGAATGACTTTTGCTCCTCGTTTTTCGCCTGACGGGAAAAGTCTGCTCTTGAGTATGGTTAAAAACGGAAACGCCGATATATATCTTTATGATTTGGAAAGCGGAAAAACAAAACGGTTGACAACGCATTTTGCGATTGATACGACACCCTGTTTTTCTCCGGACGGCGAAAAAATCGTTTTCAGTTCCGACAGAAGCGGTTCACAGCAACTGTATGTGATGAATAAAGACGGAAGCGGTGCCGAACGTATCAGTTTTTCTTTTGATAAAGGCAGTTATGCAACGCCTGTTTGGTCGCCGAGAGGAGATTATATCGCTTTTACAAAAATTCAAAAAGCCGAATTTTATATCGGTGTAATGGAGCCGGACGGTTCTAACGAACGTGTGATTGCAACGGATTTTTTAGTAGAGGGTCCGACTTTTGCACCAAACGGGCGTGTACTGATGTACTTTAAACAGGCACCGACAACTCGCTACGGAAACAACGGAAAAACA
>JAFQJY010000035.1 GCA_017414845.1 Alphaproteobacteria bacterium
GCATCAATTATTATTCAACTCGGAAGTTCTATTTTTCCGTCATTGATTGCCCTGAAGAAAGAAGGCGAAACAGGTATGCGTAAATTGAATCAATATACACGCTATCTGACAATACTTATTACGATTTTACAAGGCTATGGTATCGCTGTTGCAATGGAAGCACAGACAAGTGCAGGTGGTGCGCCTGCCGTTATTATGCAAAATACGGCTTTGTTCAGATTGACAACGGTTGTTTCCTTACTCGGAGGTACTTTCTTTGTTGTGTGGCTTGGTGAACAGATTACGGCAAGGGGAGTCGGAAATGGAACATCTTTGATTATTGCTGCCGGTATTATTGCAGGAATTCCCGCCGGCTTTGCCAAAACATTTGAATTGAGCCGTGTCGGTCAGTTATCTCCGGCTTTGGTTGTCGGAATTTTAGGCTTGATTGTTGCTCTAATTTTTATCGTTGTTATGATGGAACAGGCACAACGTCGTATAGTTATGCAATATCCGAAAGGACAACAGGGAACACGTTTAATTTTGGGAAATACTTCTTATTTTCCGTTAAAAATCAACCCGACAGGAGTTATGCCTCCGATTTTTGCATCAGCATTGATGATGTTGCCGATTACAGTTTTACAGTTTATGTCTAATTCTTCTACGGAGATGAGTGAGACGATTTCAGTGTGGATGACGAGAGGTTCATGGCTTTATTTGACACTTTATGGATTGTGTATTGCATTCTTTACATTCTTTTATACGGGAATTGTGTTTAATCCGACAGAGGCTGCTGATAACTTGAAGAAAAATGGTGGTTTTATTGCCGGCATTCGTCCAGGAAAAAGTACGGCAGAATATTTTGACTATGTTGTGACACGTTTGACGGTCTTGGGCGCATTTTATTTGACGGCTATCTGTGTTTTGCCCGAAGTATTGATTTCTGAACTTTCTATTCCGTTCTATTTGGGTGGAACAACGCTGATGATTGTTGTGACTGTTATTATGGATACGTTGACACAGATACAGTCTCATTTGGTTGCTTATCAGTATGAAAGTCTGATTCGTAAAGCGCAGAGAAGAGGTCGTTTGTAAAATGTACGATACGCGAATTGTTCTGATTGGAGCACCGGGGAGTGGCAAAGGAACACAAGCGCAGTATTTGACGCAGTTGTTGGGCGTACCTCATTTATCAACAGGGCAAATGTTTCGTGAGGAAATAAGGGCTGAAACACCACTCGGTTTGAAATTAAAAGATTTACTTGAAAGCGGTCATTTTGCACCGGACGAGGTGACTTTGGAACTCGTTTCAAAACGAATTTCTGCAGATGATTGTCAAAAAGGATTTATTTTGGACGGATTTCCCCGTAATTTACCTCAGGCAGAGGCATTTTCAAAAATGTCTGAAAATAGTTCTGATAAGGTAGATGTCGCTATTGAAATAAATGTTCCGGAGGATTTGGTTGTAGATAGAATTGTACACCGTGCGACTTGTGCAAAGTGTGGTGCAATTTATCATTATAAACATAATACGCCGGGTGAGGCTTGCTCTCGCTGTGGCGGAACGGAATTTGTTCGTAGAGCAGACGATAACGAAGAAACGGTTCGTGAACGTTTGCATATCTATCGGACTGTGACGGCTCCGATTTTAGATTTTTATCGTGAAAAGGGGCTGTTAAGGAGTGTTGATGGAACGGGAACCATTGACGAAGTAAGTGAAAGAATAAAAAAAATCATAGAACACGCATAAAATCTCTTGACAGATTTGTGAAAAACAGGTATAATCCCGCCCTGAGTTTTCGTCTATGGACGAAGTGTTTTTAATAATTAGTAAAGGAGAGTAGCCTTGGCACGTATTGCAGGTGTAAATATTCCGACAGCTAAGAGAGTCGTCATCGGTTTGACGTACATCTATGGTATTGGACGGAAAAAGTCTGAGGAAATCTGTGCGAAAACCGGAATTTCCGAGGATAAACGCGTAAATGAATTGACTGATGACGAAGTATTGAAGATTCGTGAACTGATTGACAGTGAATATCAGGTAGAAGGAGATCTTCGTCGTGAAGTTTCTTTAAATATTAAAAGATTGATGGATTTAGGTTGCTATCGTGGTCTGCGTCATCGTAAAGGACTGCCGGTTCACGGACAACGTACGCATACGAACGCTCGTACCCGTAAGGGGAAAGCTGTTCCTATTGCCGGAAAGAAGAAAGCAACAAAATAAGGGAGTTTGAGAAATGGCTAAAGAAAAAACAGTTGCACGTACAAAGAATCGTGACAGAAAAAATGTTGTTTCCGGTGTGGCTCACATCAACTCAACTTTCAACAATGTGATGGTAACAATTACAGACCCGCAGGGAAATACGATTTCCTGGTGTTCTGCCGGTGTTAAAGGGTTTAAAGGATCCAGAAAAGCAACACCGTATGCTGCTCAGGTGACGGCAGAAGAAGCTGGTCGTAAGGCTATGGAACATGGAATGAAGACAATGGATGTTTTGGTTCGTGGTGCCGGTTCGGGTCGTGAATCTGCTCTTCGTGCTTTCCAAGCATTGGGCTTTGTGATTACTTCCATTCGTGATGTGACGGGTGTTCCGCATAACGGATGTCGTCCGCCGAAACGTCGTCGTATCTAATTTAACTCATTTTGAAGGAGACGTATCGTGATACAAAAAAACTGGCAAGAATTGATTAAACCATCAACGGTTTCATCAAATACAGATGTTCCGGGTATGAAATCTACAATTGTTGTAGAACCTTTGGAACGTGGCTTTGGTTTAACTCTTGGAAATGCACTGCGTCGTGTGTTGTTGTCCTCTTTGCAGGGCGGAGCAGTCACATCTGTTAAGATTGATGGCGTTTTGCATGAGTTCTCCTCTATTCCGGGTGTTCGTGAAGATGTGACGGAAATCATCCTCAATATCAAAATGTTGGCGATTCGTGTAGAGTCTGAAGGGCCTCATACAATAACATTGAAAGCAACCGGTCCGGCTGTTGTAACGGCTGAACAGATTGAAACAAATCAGGCTGTTGAGATAATGAACAAGGATTTGGTTATCTGTACGTTGGATGCCGGCGCTTCTATCAATATTGAAATGACGGTGAATACCGGTAGTGGTTATGTTCCTGCTACGGAGAACAGAGGTTCTGAGTCTCAAATCGGTGTTCTTCCGATTGACAGTATTTTCAGCCCTGTTAAAACAGTTGTTTACAAAGTTGTCAATGCTCGTGTCGGACAGAGAACTGACTATGATAAGTTGTATCTGACTGTTGAGACAAACGGTGTTGTTTCTCCTGAGGATGCCGTGGCTTTATCTGCCCGTATCTTGCAGGAACAGTTGAAACCGTTTATCAACTTTGAAGAGCCTGAGGAAACAGAAGCGGAAGATCAACAAATGGCTCTGCCGTTCCCACCGGCACTTTTGAGAAAAGTGGATGAGTTGGAACTTTCTGTTCGTTCTGCTAACTGCTTGAAGAACGATAATATCACTTATATTGGTGATTTGGTTCAGAGAACGGAGTCCGATATGCTTCGGACACCGAACTTCGGTCGTAAATCTTTGAATGAGATTAAAGAAGTTTTGGATAGTATGGGATTACATCTTGGTATGCAGGTTGAGGGTTGGCCACCTGAAAATGTGGAACTCCTCTCCAAAGGTCAAGAGGAATTCTTTTAAGTCCTGAGTGGTTTCAGGCACGTTTCTTTTTCCCTCTCCGATAAAAAGGAGAGGGGTTAGAGACTTTAACAATCGGTTTTGTGCGCAAAACATAACATAAGGAAAGGATAAAAAAATGCGTCATGGAATGGCTCAAAGAAAATTAAACAAAACAACGGCTCATCGTCGCTCAATGTTCGCTAATATGTGCGTTTCATTGATTAAGCATGAGCAAATTAAGACAACTTTACCGAAAGCAAAAGAGCTTCGTCCGATTATTGAAAAAATGATTACGGCTGCTCGTGCCAAGGATTTGCATCGTCGTCGGTTGGCGCTTGCTTTCCTGCGTGATGAAGCTATGGTTGAAAAGTTGTTTACGGTTTTAGTTGACCGTTATGCAACTCGGAACGGTGGTTATACACGTGTTTTAAAGGCCGGTTTCCGCTATGGTGATATGGCTCCTATGGCTATTATTGAGTTTGTTGATCGTGATGTAACGGCTAAAGGAAAAGATTCCGGCGTTGTTGTTGTCGCTGATGAGGAAGTTGCCGAAGAAAAGACAAAAAAGGCTACGAAAGCAGAAAAGTCTGACGAAGCACCGAAAAAAGCCACGACAAAGAAAAAAGCGAAAAAAGACGCTGAATAAATAAAAAAAAGACTAAGGAAGGGCGGGGGTGAGAATCCCCGCTTTTTTTGAAAGGAGATTTTTATGCCACATAGAAAAAGAACGTTAGACAGAATGTGTCGTGAGATGATAGAAAGAGGAAACGAACGTCAATTGACTGTGATGTTTGAACGTAATTTTTTGGATATTTACGCTTTGGATAAAGAGACAAAAGAACCGTTTCATACGCTGATAACGGAAGAGAGATTTCCTACTTTGGCGCCAAAAGTACAGGAACGAGTACGTTCTGATGAACAGAAAGCGGCAGAAGAAAGACGTTTGTTAGAAGAGGAACAGAAAAAAGAACAAGAACGACAAGCGTTAAATGAGCGACTGAGCACAAAAGCGAGAGTTTTAAACGGAAAGTTAAATTTGAGAGTTATTACGCCAATACAACCGCTTTCAAAAATGTATCAATTTGTTTTAAATTGCTTAAAGGTAAAAAAGAGGTAATTTCTTCCTTAAAATA
>JAFQJY010000005.1 GCA_017414845.1 Alphaproteobacteria bacterium
ACGGAGATGGATTATTAAATCGTTTTGGTATCAGAAGTGTCTATCTAAACATTCCTTTTCTGAATTTTTAGAGAAGGGCAATTCCAGTGGCACTATCTATCCCTCGTACGGGGGAAAGTGGAAACCTTTCGGGGAAAGTGTAAAGATTTCGGGCCCGTCTTTGGTAATGCCGATTGTGTGTTCAAACTGGGCTGAGAGTGTTCTGTCTTTCGTAATGGCTGTCCAGCCGTTAGACAGAATTAAAGTCGCACTGCGCCCGATGTTGACCATAGGTTCTACCGTAAAAATCATTCCCTCTTTCAATTTTAATCCTTCGCCCTTTTTGCCGTAATTGAGAACATTTGGCGCCTGATGAAAAACTTTTCCGATACCGTGTCCGCAAAAATCCTCTACAACAGAATAATGATCTTGTGCCGCTCGTGTCTGTATGGCGTGTCCGATGTCGCCGATGGTATGACCGAGAACTGCCTGCTCAATGCCGGCCATCATGGCTTCATACGCTGTTTGACAGACTTTTTTTGCTTTTACGGAAACATCACCGACATAATACATACGGCTTGAATCTCCGAACCAGCCGTTTAAAATCGGTGTAATGTCTATATTGACAATATCGCCATTGTGCAGAACTTTGTCGCCGGGGATGCCATGACAAACGACATGGTTCGGCGATATACAACTGGATTTCGGATAGCCGTGATAACCAAGCGTTGCAGGAACAGCCCCGTGATCTCTCATGAACTCTTCAAGCAGAACATCTAACCGTTCCGTTGTGACGCCGGGTTGAACAAAGGGCGTTATATAATCCAATGTTTCGGCTGCCAATTTACCGGCAGCACGCATACCGTCAAATTCTTCAACTGAATAATAAGCAATATCTCTTGACATTTTTTTCTTTCATCCTTTTTTAAAAAAGTGTATACTCCTTCTTGAAAAAATACCAGTTTTTTTTATAAATAAAAGCAGAAAAGGAGATTTTTTATGTTGTTTTTTTCAAAACTGGCCAAACTTCTGCATCTTCCGAAACTTTCAAGACGTCAGTTTTGGTTTATGGTTCTGATTATCGGTGTGATTATTTTGGTAATGCTTCAAAATTCTCCGCTGACACACTATCCGGGATCACATTTTTGATGAATATATTTAAATTTTTTTTAAAAGTACTTGCAAAATAGAAAAAAAAAGTGTATGAGAGTCTATCTGAGATTTTAACAAATAAGAAAAAAGGTAAGAAAAATGGCTACACCAAAAAAGAAAACATCTAAATCATGCAAAAATATGCGTCGTTCACATTTGGCGTTGGACGCAAATCCGATGACAGAATGCCCGAATTGTGGCGAAATGACACGTCCGCACCATGTTTGTGAAGCATGCGGTACGTATAATAAGCGTGAAGTTATTACACAAAAGCCGACTGAGACCGAGGCTGAATAAGAGAGGCTTTTAAGTGGCTGATAAACTGGTTATTTCCATAGATGCTATGGGTGGTGATAAAGCGCCGGAGATTGTTATAGAAGGGCTTCGTTTGGCTCTTTTGAAAAATCCGGATGTGTTCTTTCTGCTTTTCGGAGATGAACGACGTTTGACTCCTTTGTGCAGACAGGCAAAATTAGACGAAACGTGCTATCGCATTTATCATACGGAACAGGTTGTCAGCGGGGATGAAAAACCTTCTCACGCCGTTCGTTACGGGCGGGAAAGCAGTATGTGGAAGGCTATCTATGCCGTTCGGCGTGGAGAGGCCTCTGCTGTTGTTTCTGCCGGTAATACCGGTGCTTTAATGGCTATGTCCAAAATCATCTTGGGCACAATTGCCGGCGTGGACAGACCTGCAATTGCTGCCGTGATGCCGACTTGTCAGAAAGGGCAGGATGTCTTGATGCTGGATATGGGCGCTAATACGGAATGTAATGCGACGAACTTGGTAGAGTTCGCCATGATGGGAACGGTTTTTTATCAGTTGCTTTTCAAAAAGGAAAGTCCGACTGTCGGATTGCTCAATATCGGCTCTGAGGAAACGAAGGGACGAGAAGAAATCCGAGAGGCCGCTTTGATTTTGAAAAACAACAGTGATAAAGTCAATTATATGGGATTTGTTGAAGGGAACGATATTCTGAAAGGCAATGCCAATGTTGTCGTTTCCGACGGTTTTTCGGGGAATGTTGCGTTGAAATCCATTGAAGGAACGGCTCATCTTGTTAAAAGTATGGTAAAGCAGGCTCTAAAACGCTCTTTCGTTTCAAAATTGGGTTTGTTGTTGGCATTGCCTATGTTTAGAAAAATCAAAAAGAGGATGGATCCTCGTCGGTATAACGGCGCCATGTTCCTCGGACTAAACGGTATTTCCGTTAAAAGCCATGGGGGAAGTGATGCTCTCGGGTATTCATATGCCGTTACAACAGCCATCAATTTGGCAAGAAATAATTTGTGTGAGAAGATTAAATCCTGTGTGGAGGAGGTTGTCTTTTCTCCCGATGAAATCAGCGAACAATAAGGAGAGAGTATGTCTGAAAGTATAACAAGAGCG
>JAFQJY010000036.1 GCA_017414845.1 Alphaproteobacteria bacterium
AACAGTCCATTTTTTATTCAAATAAGGTTCCATAAACACGGCAAAATCAGAATTCTGCCCCGAATTACAGTGAAAATAAAGAATTGTCGGAGCATCTTTTTTCCCCTCATAAAGCCAACCGTACTGGCCATTTCCCAAAGAAATTTCTTTGAATTGAGGATACGCTGCCTTTTGTGGCGGAATATAGTCTCTGTTCGGACGAAACAACAATTTATCTTGAAAAAAGAACAGTCCGCCGTAAACGACAAAAACAGCAAAAACAACATAACCCCCGATGATAAACATTCTCTTCATTTCTCCTTTAAATCCTATCATTGAGAAACAACAGGAACATTTTCTTTTACAATCGGCTCTGTTGTCGGAATGAGAAGAGGAACAGTATCCGTCGGCTCAGGTGTGTCTGAGACAACAACAGGGTTCGTTTCTTGTATATTGTTTTCCGGAACAGTTTTCCGTACCTCATTTTCCGGAACAATTTCCTGAATGTCTGTGTTTTTCTCCGCATGAGAGACTGTATCCTTTAACGGAACTTCCTTTTTTACTTCTTTAATTTCTTCTGTCTGAGATTCTTTTAGAGAAGCCTTCTTCTCAACAGGCTTTGTCAGAGAAGTATCCTTACTCCTGCTACTTGGAGCAGAAAACGAAATAGGATCCGTATTTTTAGAAAAAACTTCCCGATTTGAAACCGGTGTTTTTTTCAAAACTTCTCTTTGAGGAATAACAACCTCCACGGAAACAATCGGTGTTCTGACCTGCATTGCCTTCCAATAAAAATAAGCATATACACCTATTGAACATACGATTAAAAAAAGAACAAAAAAAATCAACTTTTTCATCATTTCTCCTTATTTTTTTATTGCTTTTTGAACACCTGCATCAGCCGGCAACACCTTTTTAACAGGACGGGGACGTCTTTTTTTAGCTTTAATCTTCGTCCCTTTTTTTATATTTCGGGCATGTGGTGGGATTTTTTTCAACGTGGTACTTTTTGGCGTCGGCGATATTGTGTATAAAAAAGCAAAAATACCACCGCTTAAAACAAGTAAAACAGTAACAATAATCAGTATCTTTTTTAGTTTACTCATCTGTTTTCCTTAACCGTTTCAACCGTTTGTTCAACCGTTGCAGAGATTTGCTCTCCACTGACCATATTTTTCAGCGCAACCTTTTGACAAGCAACTTCATCCGAACCGACAATAGCCACATACGGAACGCCGATTTTATTGGCATAATTCATTTTAGTTTTAAACTTACCGTCCGCAAGCATCACTTCGGCTTTTAACCCCTGCTCTCTAAGAGATGAAGCAAAAGATAAGGCAAACAACCTTTCTTCTTCACCCATAGGTAAAACCAATACATCTGTTGGAACAGAAGCACCGACTTCAAAGTGTCCCATCTCACTTAAAATGTGAAACAAACGTGAAAGTCCGATAGAAATACCGACGCCCGGAAACTTCTGCGTTGTATAAAAAGAGGCTAAATCATCATAACGACCACCGGAACAAATACTTCCGACACCTGCCGTTTCATCCAACAGTGTTTCATAAATTGTTCCCGTGTAATAATCCAGTCCACGAACAATACTCAAATCTATTTTATAATAATTTTCATCAACGCCTTGCGCCTTTAACGCCTCTGTCACAGCCCTTAAATCAGATACGCCCAATCGGAAAACCTCAGAGGTAAAGGGCATGCCCTCCAACTTTGAAAGAACAGCATCCACACTTCCCTTTGTCTTGATAAAATCCAAAAGCGTATTTATCTTTTCTGATGACAGTTCCAATTTTTCCAATTCTTCACGAACAGCATCTTCTCCGATTTTAGCAATTTTATCCACAATTCTTAAAATGTCGGCAACTTTTTCAGTTACACCTAATTCTTCAAACAGCCCCGATAGTACTTTTCTGTTATTCAGATAGATTGTAAACTTCGGAAGTCCCATTTTCCGAAAAGTCGTATAAATAACGGCTGGCATTTCCGCATCATATAAAAGACCGAGTTTATCATGCCCGATAATATCAATATCACACTGATAAAACTCCCTAAAACGCCCCTTTTGAGGTCTTTCACCACGATAAACTTTGCCGATTTGATAGCGACGGAACGGAAAGGTTAAATCTGCATGATTCTTAGCAACATACTTTGCCAACGGAACAGTCAAATCAAAACGCATAGCCAATTCATTATCACCTTTTTGAAAGGCATAGATTTGTTTTTCCGTTTCACCGCCGGCTTTAGCCAAAAGAACCTCTGAAAACTCCAAAACAGGAGTATCCAGCGGTGTAAACCCATAGCTTTCATAGGTCGTCCGAATAATATCCATCAATCTGTTAAAAACCAACTGTTCTTTCGGTAGAAGTTCCATAAAACCGGGAAGTGTTCTGGGTGTCATAAGCGTCATCATATATTCCTTTCTTTTTTTCTCCGTTTTATCTTTTTTTGCTTTTTCTGTCAAGGATAAAACAAAAAAGTCTTCTTTTGTCTTTATTTTTTAGAAAAAAGCGCTATTTAAATATCCACAGGAGGATAATATGAATACTTTAAGCGGTTATTTTCTAGCCCTAACGGCGGTTTTCTTTTGGAGTCTTAATTATATTATTGCAAGTTATTTTGCATTTCAAACGACACCGTTTGAAATTGCCTTTGGTCGCTGGATTATTGCCTGTTTAATTCTCTTTCCTTTTTGTTGGAAAGAACTTACCGAAAAAAAGAATCTGCTGTTAAAAAACAAACTCCTTATCCTTGAAATGGCGATAACTGGAATAGTTTTGAGCAATACTCTTATTTATTATGCAGGCAGAACAACTTCTGTCACAGACATGAGTCTGCTCAATGTTTTAGGTCCTCTTTTATTGATTCTTTTATCTCATATTTTTCTGAAAACAGCCATTCCAAAAAAACAGGTACTCGGTATTCTATGTGGTATTTTAGGTGTTTTAATTATCATTACAAAAGGCAATTTAAACCTATTTAATAACTTTTCTGCATCTGTCGGAGATTTTTTTATGCTTTTAAATGCTTTATGCTTTGCTTTCTACGGATTTCTTCAATATAAAAGACCAAAAGAAATCTCCCAAACGCTCATGTTATCCGTTACGGCTCTTATCGGCGTCATTTTAATGATACCTGTTATGCTCATTGAACAACTGCCGACATTCCCCATTTTAGAATTAAACTGGCTTGATTGGAGTGCCATTATTTATCTGGGTATTTTTAATTCTGTTTTATCCTATCTTGCCTGGAACAGCGCCCTTATCAAAATCGGAGTAGTTAAAACAGGAGTTCTCTACTACTTACTGCCCGTATTCAGTACCGTAGAAGCCTTTTTCATTTTAGGACAATCTATCCACTTTACCCAAATCATCGGAGGATTTTTTATTATTATCGGAATTGTTCTTATCAATAGACGCTAACGAGACTTTTGAAGTTCCCTCAACACAGAAGTCAGATTCCTCTCCGGTGTGATAAGAACAGTTTGAAGGCCTTCATCTTTTGCTGTATCCAAATTACGTTGCGTATCATCAATCAAAGTACAATCCCTCTGTTCTTTTCCGAGATGATGACAAACGAAACGAATCCCTTCCTTTGTCTGTTTAGGATAGAAAACACCATCTCTTTGCGTATCCTCAATTCCGACAACGGCAACATTCATGCTTTCAGGACTTGCTTGAAAAACCTGACTATAAACTCTGTATATATGACGACGCATATTATTACTGACTATGGCGATATCGTACCTCTGAGCCGTTTTTTCCATTTCTTCCTTTAACTCGGGATTATAGGTTATTTTGGAATAATCCAATTTAGCCATCATCTGTTCTTTAAATTCTCCCATCGGACACCGGGCATCTTTTGCCAGATACTGCATAAAATTGTATACACCTTTAGCGCCCTCTTCCTTCGTGCGTTTTCCCAAATCAACATAACGCTCCTCGCTGATACCGAACTCAGCAGAAGTCAATTGTATAGCCGAAACAAAATCTTTCATAGAAAGAGCCTCTGTCGGATATAAAACGCCATCACAATCTATTAAAAGTGTTTTCATTTTAATCATTATACACAAAACACGACAAAACTCAATCATTTTTTTCTTTTCTTTTTCAAAATAACCCTTTATGCTCTACAAAAAAAGATGAAAGAGGAATCCTATGATAAAAAACATTTATAATAAAACAATTAAACGACTTTATGACTGGGCGATGGGGGTTTCTGCCAAAGAAAATGCCCTATGGATTTTGGTTGCCGTTTCATTTGTAGAAAGTTCTTTTTTTCCGATTCCTCCGGATATTATTTTGATTCCCCTTGTTTTAGCACAACGGCAAAAAGCCTTTAAAATAGCCCTTTACTGCACAATTTCCAGTGTGCTGGGCGGTTATTTCGGTTATTTTATCGGGGCAGTCCTGTTTGATACCGTTGCACAACCGATTATTGATTTTTATCACTATTCGGCAGAATTCCAAAAGTTTCAGGAAGGATACAATCATTACGGGGCTTGGCTTGTCTTTATGGCCGGTTTAACGCCGTTTCCTTATAAAATCATTACGATTACGAGCGGTGTCACGGATTTAAACCTTTGGGTATTCAGTATTGCCTCCATATTGGCACGAGGCGGACGCTTTTTCCTGATTGCAGGCCTCCTTTATAAATACGGGGAGCCGATGAAAGCATTTATTGAGAAAAACTTAGGATGGCTCTCTATTTTATTCGTTGTTTTACTCATCGGAAGTTTTTATCTGATAAAATTTTTATAATTTTTAAAAAAAAGACTTGACTTTACTTTTAAAAAACTGTAAAAGTGTGTTTCAAGTTTTTGTAAAAAGGATTAGTTGAAAGGATTTTAAAATGACAAAAAGATGCCCAATCAGCGGAAAATCAGTGCTTACCGGAAATACGGTCAGCCACGCTAACAATAAGAATCGCTGTCGTTTCTTGCCGAATTTGCAGAAAGTTTCCCTGTTGAGTGAAAAACTGGGTAGCATTTTGCATTTGCGAATCTCTACAAAGGGACTTCGGACTATTGAACACAACGGTGGTTTAGACGCTTATCTCTTAAATACGCCGAACAGCAAATTGTCTGCCGAGGCTAAAGAACTCAAAAAGCGTTTGGTAAATGCAGAAGTAAAAAACGCATAATTTTTAAGAGTTTCTTAAAAAAGCTCCGATGATTTCGGAGCTTTTTTGTTTTTGGTGTTTTTTTTCATTGACAAACACAAGAAACAGGGAGTATTTTACCAAAAGAGATTACAAGTTATAAGGAGTTAAAAATGGCTGAAAAAAAATCAAATCAAGAATTGGCACAAGACTTACTCTATGCGCAAACATCTGAGGAAGTCCAGGCTGAAAAACTTATCAATTTTTGGAGAAATAATAAATTCTTTTTGTTCTCCCTTTTAATTGCTATTTTGGTAGCAACCGTCGGCGTTGAGTTTTATCAGAACTGGCAAA
>JAFQJY010000037.1 GCA_017414845.1 Alphaproteobacteria bacterium
ATCATCTGCACCGTCAAAAAGACCGTCTTTAACAACATCAATGAGCGCTTCTTCATCGCTGTCTTTTAAGTTTACGGCAGATACATTTTTGGAATTGGCCGCAAGAGCCTCTTTAAAGTCTTCTAAAGTCATTTCTTTTCCGCATTTAGGACAAGTCCACTTTTTTTGACGCATATCATAAAAGAAAGCACCGCAACCTAAACATTTACGTTTTGTACCCCATTCCGGCTTAGCCATAGTTCTACTCCTTATTTTTATAATTATAAAATATACAGGGAAATCTATGCAATTTAATTTTTCACTTGTCAACAGAAATTTTTAAAAATATGATGTTTTTTATCAAAATAAAGAAAAATAATGTAAAGGAATGAAAAATGATTATCGCAATAGACGGTTCTTCGGCCTCCGGAAAAGGCACTTTATCAGCAAATTTAATGAAGTATTATGATGCGGCATATTTGGATACGGGGGCTCTTTACAGAGCCGTCGGGTTGATGCTTTTGGAAAGAGGAGATTCGCCTGATGATGCCGAAATGGCGTTGGAGGCAGCACTGATGCTTTCCTCACGGGAAATGCTCTCTCTTCAAAAGAATCCCGACTTAAGAACACAAGAAGTTGCTTCTGCCGCCTCAAAGGTGTCAGTTATTCCTGCCGTTCGGAAAGCACTTTTTGATTTTCAACGTGATTTTGCACTTCATCCCGTAAAAGAGGACGGGACACCTGCAAAGGTGGCGATTTTAGATGGTCGTGATATCGGAACCGTGGTGTGTCCTGATGCTGAAATCAAACTGTTTTTGACGGCTTCTGCCGAAGTCAGAGCAAAAAGAAGATTAAAAGACTTGCAATTAAAAGGAATTTCTGCTATATACGAAACCGTTCTGTCAGAGATTCGTGAAAGAGATGAGCGGGACGCAAAACGGGCTATTGCTCCGTCAAGGCCCGCAGAAGATGCTCTTGTCTTGGATACCTCTGATATGAAGTCTGATGAAGTGCTGGAAAAAGTTCTGGCTTACATCAAAGAGAAAATAAAAGAATAAAGACCGTCGGAGCCAACCGGCAGGCAAGTATTGATTTATAAAAGGAAATTAAAAAATATGACAAATACAGAAGATTTTGCTTCACTTCTTGACCAATATATGGAAGAGGGAAAATCCTTGCAGGGAACAGTTGTGCAAGGAACAGTCGTCGCAATGAACGACGAATATGCAACGATAGACGTTGGTCTGAAATCCGAAGGTGCGGTTGCTCTTCGTGAATTCGGTGCCAATGCTGAATTAAAGGTCGGTGATAAAGTAGACGTTTTTGTTGAACGTTATGAAGACCGTCACGGACAGGTTGTTTTGTCTCGTGAAAAAGCACGTCGTGAAGAAGCGTGGAAAGAACTTGAAAAGTCTCTTGAAAAAGGAGAACAGGTTGTCGGTACGATTTACGGTCGTGTTAAAGGTGGTTTCACGGTTGATTTGAACGGTGCAATTGCGTTTTTGCCGGGTAGCCAAATTGATGTTCGTCCGATTCGTGACGTGACACCGTTGATTGGTGTTGCTCAGCCGTTCCAGATTTTGAAAATGGACAGATTACGGGGCAATATTGTTGTTTCCCGTCGTGCTATTTTGGAAGAAACACGTTCCGAACAGCGTACGGAGATTATTAAATCATTGGCAGAAGGTCAAGTTGTTGAAGGTGTCGTCAAAAACATCACGGATTATGGTGCCTTTATTGATTTGGGCGGTGTTGACGGATTGCTCCATGTGACAGATATCGCTTGGACACGTGTCAATAATCCGGCAGAGGTTTTGACGGTCGGTCAAACAATTAAAGCTCAGATTACGAAATTTAATCCTGAAACACAGCGTATTTCTCTCGGTATGAAACAACTCGTTTCCGATCCGTGGGAGGGTGTGGAAGAACGTTTCCCGCTTGGTGCTCGTTTCACAGGACATATTACGAACATTACAGACTATGGTGCTTTTGTTGAAATCGGCGAAGGTGTTGAAGGTTTGGTTCATGTTTCCGAAATGAGTTGGACAAAGAAAAACGCACATCCTTCTAAAATTGTCTCTCAGGGACAGGAAGTTGAAGTTGTCGTTTTGGAAGTTGATCAATCCAAACGCCGTATTTCTTTGGGTATTAAACAATGTCAAGTCAACCCGTGGCAAGCATTTGCCGATACGAATAATGTCGGTGATTTGGTTGAGGGTGCTATTCGCAATATTACGGAATTCGGTCTGTTTATCGGCTTGAATAACGATATTGACGGTATGGTTCATATTTCTGACCTGTCTTGGGAAAAGAATGGCGACGAGGCTATTAAAGACTATAAGAAAGGTGATGTTGTTAAAGCCAAAGTATTGGATATTGATGTTGAAAAAGAACGTGTCAGCCTTGGTGTAAAACAATTGACGGAAGATCCGTTTGCCGGTGCTGCTGCCGAACTCAAAAAAGGAGATGTTGTCACAGCAATTGTTTCCGGAATTGAAGAAGGTGGTATTTCTGTTGAAGTCAACGGGATGAAGGGTTACATCAAGAAGTCTGATTTAGCAAAAGATCGTACGGAACAGA
>JAFQJY010000038.1 GCA_017414845.1 Alphaproteobacteria bacterium
AACAGTTTCGTAAAGTCGTTGATTTCCATATGTGTGTCCGGTTTATTACCTACGACACAGGCATAAGCGGCAATAGATGTTTCTAAATTTCCGTCGGCTAAAATACGGTTGGCTTTTGCCCCTTCCAAACGTGCTTCGGCCTGAGCCACGTCCGTCTTTGTCAAATCACCGACCTGAAAACGCTTTTTATAAGATTTAAGATGACGAGCCAACACCTGTTCCTGATTCTTTTGAAGTTCTAAAACGGCTCTGTCCCGAATAACATTGACATAAGCAGTTGCCGCATCAAGTAAAACATTTTGTTCCGTACTGCGAACGCTTTCCCGTTCTTGAAGGACAATCGTTTGCGCATAATCTACGGCATTCCATGTTTTAAAGCCCTGAAAAACATTCTGTGTCATCACAACACCGGCATCATAAGCATCATTTTCGTAATCAACATCTTCTGAAAGCCCCGGATAGTTTTTGAATGTTTGATCGCTGTGTGAAATATTCCCTTGAGCAACAATATAAGGACGCCACCCGGACTTTGCTTGACCGACACGTTCGTCAACAGAACGCAAATAGGCCTGAGAGGCTTTAAGTGTCGGATTCGTTTCGTATGTGTTGGCGAGTGTGTCAAAAAGTGTTTGAGCAATGGCACTTGACGTGCCTAATAACGTACTGATAAATAGTAATATATATTTTCTCATTTTCCTTATTCCTCTTTCAAATTCTTGCCACTTTTTTAACGGAAAATGATTGTTTTGTCAACTTTAAAAATAAAAAAGAAAAAATATACTTGACAAGAATTGAAAAATCTGTAAAATAGCGTTCTGATTTTAAAAACAGCAAAAAGGGTAAAAAAATGAAGATCTTGAACTCCTTGCGTGCATGGGTTAAACGCGACCCGAAAAATTGCCAGATTGTGAAACGTCGTGGTAAGACTTTTGTTATCAATAAAAAGAATCCTCGTCTGAAAGCAAGACAAGGCTAATTTTCGGAAAGAATTGAAAGAGCCCCGCTTTATTTGAGCGGGCTTTTTTGTATCTTAGGAGAAATTTTCCTTTTGTTTTTTTATAAAAAAAAGTTTTGAGTCTTTTCAGAGGTTTATCTTGCGACTCGTTAAAAACTCACGAGTCGTTAAGAAAATAGTTACTTTTTCTTCGTAGACTGACAGCATTATTTAATGTATTTTTAAAAGAGAAGAAAATGACGACTTTAAAACTTAATACCATTATTCAGGGCAATTGTATTGAAGAAATGAACAAGTTGCCGGCTAAATCCGTTGATGTTATTTTTGCCGATCCCCCGTATAACCTGCAACTCGGTGGGGATTTACAGCGTCCGGACAGTTCTGTTGTTCAGGCTGTCAATGATGAATGGGATCAGTTTGAGAGTTTTAAAAAATATGATGAGTTTTCTCATGCGTGGCTGAAAGCCGCTCGTCGGGTTTTGAAAGATGACGGTTCTTTATGGGTTATCGGTTCCTATCATAATATCTTTCGTGTAGGGGCTATGCTTCAAGATATGGGATTTTGGATTTTAAACGATATTGTATGGACTAAATCTAATCCGATGCCTAATTTCAAAGGAACTCGTTTTACAAATGCGCACGAGACATTGATTTGGTGTGCTAAAAGCCAAAAATCAAAATATACCTTTAATTATGAGAGCATGAAAGCCTTTAACGAAGATGTTCAGATGCGTTCGGATTGGCATTTGCCTATTTGTACGGGACATGAGCGTTTAAAGGATGAAAAAGGTAAAAAAGTTCATACAACACAAAAGCCGGAAAGTTTGCTCTATCGTGTTTTGATGTCTACGACAAATCCGGGGGATATTGTTTTAGATCCGTTCTTCGGAACGGGAACAACAGGTGCCGTTGCAAAAAAACTCGGCAGAAATTATATCGGTATTGAACAAAACAGTATTTATATCACAGCAGCAACGGAACGGTTAAAAGCAATTGAGACTGTCAAAGATACAACCTTGTTTGAGGCAACGCATAAAAAGGCAGAACCTCGTATTCCGTTCGGTTCTGTATTTGAGTATGGTCTGTTAGAGCCTGGTGAGCGTCTTTTTGACTCTAAACGGCGTTATTGTGCAACAGTTAAAGCAGACGGAACCTTGGTTGCCGAACACGAACATGGTTCTATTCATCAGGTCGGTGCTAAGGTGCAAGGGTTGCCCAGTTGTAATGGTTGGACTTTCTGGCACTTTGAGGATCCGAAAGAACGCAGTTTGCAGGTTTTGGATAATCTGCGTCAGCAACTTAAAGAAAGATTATATGCTTGTTAAATTTAGAAAAACGCCGAATTGTCGGCGTTTTTTTTGTTTCAATTTTTACTCAGGGTTGTCGCCAAATGACAATTCCTTTTCCGTCATGTGTGTTGATGACTTGAAATTCCGGTTTATCTTTTGCGTAGTTTTCTATCCCTTTTTTACGTGTCAAAGAGTTATGGTGATGAATGTAAATATAGCGCTTTCCTGAAACAAGGGACTTGTCCAGATATTTTTTAAGCTTTTCTCCACTTCTGACTCTTGGAGATTTAATAATATATTTGGGGTGAAAATCAAGTATTTTCATATAGAAATCGTGATATGTTTTTTTATAGAGTTGCATTATAAAAACATCATCAGGTTTTCCGTACGTTTTGGCTAACATCATAGCATCTCGCGGATTATGATAGCGCCATTCTTTAAGCCCGAAAAGACGATAAGACTCTACTGTATTTTGACCCAAAAGAAAAGAGAAAGGAATAACAAGCAAAAGGCTTAAAATCTGTTTATTTCTTCCTTTTGAAAACAAATCCCAAATTTTACAAAAAAGAATTATGAACAGCGGGAGGAGGTATAAAATCACTCTGTTTAAAAGGGGGTAGATTTTAAGCGCAGTTAAAGTAAAAGCAAGAAGAATACTTAAAATAATCAGACGGCTTTCTTTCTTTTTCCAATTTATCAGGAAAAATGTAAATCCGAAACATATAAGAACGGCAACAAACAAAAGTCCTATACTGTCAAACGGGAAGAAAAAACGCATATTTGTCCAAAAAAGGTTTTTATTGTGCGTAAAATTATCCGCAAAAAATCCACCTTCTTTTGCCCACCAACCGGAGAAGTATTCTTTTTCTGGGTGAAAATAAAACTGTGTTAAGAAAAAAGGAATAAAAGTCAAAACAAACGGCAGTGTTAAAATCAGATACTTGCGGATATTTCCCCAGTTAAAAAAAGGCTTTTTAAACTGAAAAAATGATGTTGTTAAAAGGATTTCCGTAAAAACAACCGTTACGGCAAAAATAGCCGTTTGAGAACAGCCGATGGATAGGGCATACAGAAGTCCGTATTTAAGCAGTTTTTTCCAAGAGGCTTCTTTAAAATCAAGGGAAAAAGCGGATAGTAAAACAAGCATAAAAAAGAGGGCATCAGAACCGTATTGCTTAAATTCCTGTGAATAAAAAATAAGTTGCGTATTAAAACAGAAAAAACCGAAAGCAAAAATTTGCCCCCATTTATTTTGAATAAATTTTTGCACAAAAATCCAAAAAATCCCAATGCTTATAAGGCCTGAAAGGAAGGGAATAATGCGCATGGACATTTCCGGATAGGCTTCTATGCTTAAACATTTCGTTAAAATCATAAAAAAGACGGGAGCCGTTTGCCGATGAGCCAAGGGCAGAAAAAACTCCCACCAATTTTTATCCAAGATATTGAAAGCAAGTGACGTTTCGTCAAACCACATAGAGCGATTGTAGAAAAAATAGGTACTTCTCAGAAATACGCCCAGTCCGGCCAAAATTAAAACTAAGATAAAACGGAAATTCTTCATTGTTCCGTCCAAATATAAAGACCGTTTCCGTGCATATCCGTTATTTTTTTGAAAGTCGGATTTTTTTCAGCATAGGAAACAATCGGTTGCCACTTATTTCGTCTGGGTCTGTAAAGAACATAAAAATAACGAGTTCCCGCTCTCAGCCTTCTGTGGAGTTGTCTGTGATAGGCAATGGTTTTGACTCTTCTTTTTTTTTGGGAACGGAAGATATCGTCAAAATTCAGGTTGTGAACTTTCGTATAGAAAGTAAACGGCGAATTATAAGAATTGATAAAGAGGACATCTCCCGGTTTCATAAGTTTTTTTGCAAGCAAAAGCGGTTTTTCTGCATCTTCAAAATAGAATTCTTTTAGAATTAAACTCCGATAGGTGTTGACGGCTTCTGCCGAAGAGGCCAAAAAAACAATTCCTAAAACAAAAACTGTCATAGGGTAGCGTACCCATTTAGAAATAAAGAGAATATCCAAACTTTTGCACATCAGTAAAATAAAAGCAGGGATGATATAGGCAACGACTCTGTCTCCGAAGGGATAAAGACGCATATAGGACAAAAACAGGGCTAAAAAAATCGGCATAAAAATTAAAAAACATTTTTCTTTAAAGATATTTTTTAAGCATAAAATAGTTCCGAGTCCTAACAAAGTATATCCCGCTATTCTCCCAAGGGGACTGAATGTAAAGAAAAAATTGAAATTAGTGTTAAATAAAGGAAGGGCATTGGAAAAATCCTTATAGAAAAAACCACGCCTGTTCCACCAACCGTAAAATCCCTCTGTATTTGTGTTATAGAGGTATTGCAAAAGAAAAATGGCGACAAAACTTAAAGTAAAGGGCAGGGTGAGAGCCAAATATTTCCCAACCGTTTTCCAGTGGATTTTAAATCCTTTAAACATATCGCTTTTAATCAGAACGAGCAGAAAGACAACAGTCCCTGCAAAAAGTGTTGCGTGTGCGAACCACATGCCGATGGAATAGAGCAAACTGAAACCAATCAATTTTTTGACAGAGGCGTTTTTAAAGTCAAGTGAAAAATAGGAAAGCAAAATGGCATATTCAGCCAAGACATCTAAACCATAGGGTTTAAATTCCTGAGCATAATAACACAAGCGATAATTGATAGCGAACATAAAAAGAGCGATAATAACGCTGATTTTACGAATGAGGACTTTTTCGGCAAGTTTAAAAAAGACCAGAACGGAGAGAACGCCTGCAACAAAAGGCATAAAATGAAAAGCCATTTCATAATCGGGGATGATATATAAAAGAAGTTTTGAAAAAACAAGGGATAACGGAGGCGCTACTTGAAGTCGTTCAAGTGGTTTGAAATAGTCTAAATATCCTTTTTCAAGCATATTGATGGCAATGCTGGCTTCATCTAACCAAAAAGGACGGTCATAAAAATAAAAGAGCGTTCTTAAAAAGATGCCGATAAATATAAGTGTACCGACGGCTACATAATAGGCATGAAAATTTCTTTTGTTTTCCATCAAAAAATCCTTTCATTCCCATACTAAACATCTTTATCAATGTTGTCAAACAGGTTTTAAAATTGTTTTTTAAAATTTCAGAGAAGCGCCGACATTGGCATTTAATCTGCTGTCGTTTTCAATGAATTGCGTAAAGGAGGCATAGAAACTCCAATCACGCCAATCATACGTTACTTTGGCATTTAAAAGCCCTCTGTCACGCTTATTTTTCAGTCCTTTATCTAAACCTTTACCGGACAGCGTATATCCGCCACTCATTTGATGCATTTGAGCCTCTATATCGCTGTACGGGTCGGCAAATTCGTGATAATACGCACCACCCATACGAATGCCCAATGTGCTGTTTTCAAACGGAATACGTTTGTCGGCATAAAGTCCTAAACCACCCTCTACGGATACATAATTCGTCGCATCTAAAATCAAAGCGCCGTCACGTTTGCTTTCTTTGATTTTTTGCTGACGATAACCTAAGACATTGAATTCAACGGCAGGTTCAATGTTGACGAAATCTGTCGGAATAACCTTTCTGATTTCGTTAGAAATACCATAAGTGATATTTTGAATATCGCCTTCGTGCGTTGAATTTGTCGCATAGCGTTTATAATCGCCGAAACTGTATCCGATACGAGGCATACTGACCAAGCGTACGGAGGAATTAAAGTCATAAGTTATCGGGGCAAAGGCTTGGAACATCAGTTCGTTTCTGGATGAATCATCATCATAAGAACTGTGGAAATGCGTAATGCTTAAACCACCGCCTAAACTTAAATTGTCCGTCACTTTACGGTCAAATAATCCGTACACCGTATTGGCATAGTTATCATAGCCTGTGAGCGTTCCTTTATCCTTTCTGTTCTGATAGAGCATATCGTACGCCACAACGGCACGTTTATCCCCTTTTTCCGTAAACAGGCTGTTATTCATGGCTCTGTTTAAACTGCGATAGACGCCGAAGTTTTCCTGAGCAAAGTTCGGCAGTAAAGAAGCACCGGTTTCTTGGGCAGTCTTTCCGAGAAGTTCTTCAAGAGTTTCGGAAGATTTTAATGTTTGGAACATGCCGATACCCGTACCGTTTGCATAGTTCTTATCCATAAAGGAGGTCAGATTCGTATCGCCGTAAACTTCCGAAAAGTCTTTCATCGTCATAACAACATTCTTTCCGTCCGTCGTCGCATCAAACAAGGCAGAACCTGAGGTCAGATTTAAACCGCTGGTGTCATCGCTTTGAAGAACATTCTCTGCCGTATAAACGGTTTCGTTGCCCTCTGTCACCAAACTGCTCCCTGCAACTAAATTTCCGCTTAAAGTGTCTGCTTTGAAGACACCTCCTTTTCCTAAAACGGTTTTTCCGCCAAAATCGTTCAAGTTCAAAGACCCCTCAAAAGAAAGCGTTCCGGCATTTACAAGTGACCCGCTGTTTAAGACAATGTAATTTCCGGCCGGAGTAGTACCGTTTGGTATCGGATTGGCCGGTACATTTTTAATAATGATACTTCCGCTGTTAGAAACCGTTGCTCCATTATCGGCATAAATACCGTATAAATTATTGGAAGACCCGTCCAGAGTAATTGTTCCCGTGTTTTGAACGCTTCCGCCTTTGGCATAGATACCATAAGCATTGACATTCGGATCAGGCGTTGTGTTTGGTGTATTTATCGTGATGTTGCCACTGTTGGTAACAGCACTTCCCTCAGTATAAATACCAAAAACATTGGTTGTTTTCCCGTCTCCGACGGCTTGGTTGACGGTAATCTGAATTCCTCCGGTATTTGTAACGGTTGTTCCTGTTGAATAGATACCGTAAATACTGTTATTTGTCGCACCTGTTTCAATAGTAATGTTTCCTCCGTTAGCAACATTTCCGGTTGCGTGGATGCCGACAACACCTGTCTCTGCAACAGATGTGTTCAGACGGGTAATGGAGATGTTTCCTGCCGTTCCGGAACCGGAACCGCCATTTGTGACAGAACCTGTTGTATAAATGCCGGATAAAGCACCTGTTCCGTTTGAGGCAACACTCAATTCTCCGTCGTTGGTGATGATACCGTTTGCAGACAAAGCAGACATATAGGCCTCATTCTTACCGTTATGTATCAATTCAATTTTGTGCGTGTTTTCAATTTGAGAAGTAGCAGAAGCATTGTTTAATTGAAGTCCGTACATGGCACTGACTCCTGCTTCTGTTTGTGTGCTTGTGACGGTAACGGTGTTTTTGTTTGTTATTTTTTCACCGTCTCCGTAAATACCGATGGCATAACCGCTTGTACCGGCACTATTGACTTCAATGATAGCGTCGTTTTCAATGGTATTCGTTGCCGTTGTTCCGTAAATACCGTAGACATTAGCGCTTCCGCTGTTACTCATTGTGACTGTTAAAGCACCGTTCGCTGTGTTTTTAATGTTTCCCGTACTGTAAATAGCACTAACGGTTCCTGCATCTGATGTAGAACCTGTCGTGACAATAACAGAGGCAT
>JAFQJY010000039.1 GCA_017414845.1 Alphaproteobacteria bacterium
GATAATACCTCTTATATGAAAGATTTTAAACCGTTATCTGATAGGGAACAGGGTATCATTGCTGATGCAGTTAAAACAATTCGTCAAGCGACATTTATCCCGTGTACGGCATGTCAGTATTGCGTGGAGGGTTGTCCTAAAAAAATCGCTATTCCACAGTATTTTGCCCTATATAACAATGAAAAACAAGCAAAGTCGGAATTGTTTTCCGTTCAGAAAGTTTACTATAATAACTTGGCTAAAAAACACGGAAAAGCATCAGAATGTATTCACTGCAAGAAATGCGAAAGAGCCTGTCCGCAACATATTGAAATTACAAAATGGTTAGGTGAGGTTGCCAAGGCTTTTGAGGGTGTATAAATGTTTTTAATCTATTTAACGGCATTGATGTTGTTGCTCTACGGTTATGTGGAACACCGTTTGGTTTTGGTGTCGGGGATGCCTAAGTGGTTGGTGGTCGGTGTGAGTGGATTTTTACTGTTGGGCGTTGTCAACATTGCTGTTGTGATTATGTGGGGAAAAGAACTACCTGTTTGGATAGTTCGGGGTTGCTCTTTGGCGCATATTTTTTTAATTTGGTTGGTTTTAGGTGCTGCTCTTTTTGATGTGCTAAAATTGTGTCATGTTTTAAGGGAAAATAAAGGCTGGATAATCGTTTTGAGTTGCTTCTTACTGTCATGCTACGGACTTTTTAACGCGTCTCGTATTCCGTCGGTTAAACAGGTTCAGGTCTCCTTTCCTCATCTTCCCCAAAACTGGAAACCGCTTAAGGTGGTTCAGTTGACGGATTTACATATCGGCGGCGGTTTTGATGGCAGATGGCTTCAGGAAGTCGTAGATAAAACAATGGAACAAAAACCGGATTTGATTGTAATTACGGGTGATACGACAGATGAGCCTGTTCACCGGTTGGCAAAAGAGGTTGAGCCGCTTAAAAGATTAAAAGCGCCGTTAGGTGTATATATGATTTTCGGAAACCACGAGTATTACAGCGGATATAGAGCATGGCAAGAATACTTTTCAAAAACAGAGATAGAACTTCTGACAAATACACGTAAAAAAATAGAACATGACGGGAATGTGTTTGTTATTGCCGGATATGATAACGGTCCACGCTACAGTCATGAGAATGCGGATAAAAAATTGTCGGAAATAATGGAGAGTACAAAAGAAAATGAACTTAAAATTTTACTTTCTCACCATCCGGCATTATTTCAAAAATCACAAAAAATAAAAAATGTTCTTCAGCTTTCCGGACATACACACGGGGGGATGTTTTTTCCGGTTAGTTTACTCACAAAGGTATTTAACGGCGGATATGTTAAAGGACTTTACGAGACAGAAAATTCTAAACTGTATGTCAGTGATGGCACGGGATTATGGGGTGGTTTTCCCGCACGTATCGGAACAGAAAACGAAATCACGGTGTTGACGATAAAAAGATAAAGTCCTCTTGAAAAAAAAGAGAGCAATACTTAAGTATTCCTTGACCAAAGAAAGGGAGGTTTAAAATGAATTCGGAAAAATTGACGGACAGAAGTAAAGGTTTTATTCAGGCAGCACAAAATTTGGCTGTTCGGTTGTCTAATCCTTATGTGACACCGATACATTTACTTAAAGTGATGACGGAAGATGAAAACGGTCTGGCAAATAACCTTTTGAAGCAAACGGGTTGTGATGTTGTTTTATTAAAACAAGAAGTGGATTCTGATTTGGAAAAACTACCGAAAGTTTCAGGTTCTTCCGTTCAGGTCACTGTTTCTCAGGATTTTTTGAAAACAGTAGACAGAGCAGAACAATGAGCTCAAAAAGCAAAGGATTCTTATGTGACAGTTGAACGGTTATTGCAAGCCGTTTTAATGGAAAAAAATTATGGTGTTGATGACAAAAAACTCAATGCTGTTATCAATGAGATGAGACAAGGGCGAACGGCTGAAAGTGCTTCTGCTGAAGATACGTTTGACGCATTGAAACGGTATGCAATAGATTATACGCAAAAAGCAGCCGACGGTAAGTTAGATCCAGTTATCGGACGGGATGAGGAAATCAGACGAACGATACAGGTTTTGTCCAGACGAACAAAAAACAATCCGATTTTAATCGGTGAGCCGGGGGTCGGTAAGACGGCTATTGTTGAAGGATTGGCTCTGCGGATTATCAATGGAGATGTTCCTGAAAGTTTAGCGCATAAAAGATTGATGGCACTTGATATGGGTGCTCTGATTGCGGGGGCTAAATATCGGGGCGAGTTTGAAGAAAGATTAAAGGCTGTCTTACAGGAAGTTGCTTCTTCTGACGGACAGGTTGTCCTTTTCATAGATGAGATGCATACCGTTGTCGGCGCCGGTGCATCCGAGGGATCAATGGATGCTTCTAATCTTTTGAAGCCGGCTTTGGCTCGTGGAGAACTACACTGTATTGGGGCAACAACACTTAAAGAATATCAAAAATATATTGAAAAAGATGCCGCGTTTGCTCGTCGTTTTCAACCTGTTTATGTGGACGAGCCGGACGTAGAAGAAACAGTATCTATTTTACGTGGAATTAAGGAAAAATACGAAATACATCACGGTGTTCGGATTTCGGATGCCTCGCTGGTTGCAGCGGCAACAATGTCGGATAGATATATTGCTGACAGATTTCTTCCGGATAAAGCGATTGATTTGATTGACGAGGCCGCTAGTCGTCTTAAAATGGCGCTTGATTCAAAGCCTGAAAGTTTAGACGAATTGGACAGACGGTTGCTTCAACTTAAAATTGAAAGAGAGGCCTTACGTAAAGAGAAAGATACGGCTTCTATGGAACGATTGGCCGTTATTGAAAAAAATATCTCCAAAATGGAAGAAGAGTCAGCATTGGAAACATCTCGTTGGCAAACGGCACGAAACGGCGTGCGTGAGGCAAATATTCTTCGGGAAAAATTGGATAAAGCCAAAAGTGATGTGGAAAAAGCATTTAGAGAGGGGCATTATGAAGTAGCCGGTAAATTGCAGTATAAAGAGATTCCCGAAATGCAAAAAAGATTGGAAGAACTGGATGTCTTAAATCAAAAACAAAGTGCGCCGGAAACAGTGACACCGGATTTGGTCGCCGGAGTTGTTTCTAAATGGACGGGGATACCGGTAGATAAACTGATGAGTTCTGAAAAGGAAAAATTACTTCATATAGAAGACGCTCTTATTAAAAGAGTTGTCGGGCAGAATGAAGCGGTGACGGCTGTCTCTAATGCTGTCCGCAGGTCAAGAGCGGGTCTTAAAGATCCGTCTCGTCCGATAGGGTCTTTTTTGTTTTTGGGCCCTACCGGTGTCGGGAAAACGGA
>JAFQJY010000040.1 GCA_017414845.1 Alphaproteobacteria bacterium
ATTGCCTTTGAAGAACACAAATTGACACCTCAACAACTGGCTTTTATTCGTCCCAAATTTGATAAAGCCATGGATTGGATTGTGGACAACTTACCTGACGGGCAACCTTTTACGGAAAAAAATGCCGTTATGGAACTTCCGCTTCAAACAGGTTCCTTTGCCCTTTACGGCAGAGCAGACCGAATTGATATAACACAAGACGGCGCCGTTATTATTGACTATAAGACAGGAAGTCATCCCAACAAAAGCCAAATTCAGAAAGGTTTTGCTCCTCAATTACCCTTGGAAGCCTTACTTCTTGAAAACGGGGCTTTTAAAGAAATAGGAAGTTTTAAAACAGCCGATATGTCCTATATCAGTCTTTCAGGAAAAGGGAAAGGTGCCGAAGCAACTTCTGCCGTTGATAAAAAAATGTCTGCCGAGGCTCTTATAAAGAAAACCTATGATAACTTAGTTTGTCTGATAAACTTATTCAGTCAGGAAAGTACGCCCTATACCGCCTGTCCGATCAAATCCATACAACCTAAATATAATGACTACGCTCACCTTGAACGACTGGCAGAATGGCAAAGCAGTCAGGACGGAGATAACACCGATGAATGATATTTCTCTTGAAAGTATTTTAAAAATCGCAAACGACTCTCAAAGGAAAGCAAGTAATCCTGAGGTCAGTGCCTGGGTTTCTGCTTCTGCCGGCTCAGGAAAAACAAAAGTTCTGACAGACAGAATACTTCGCCTTCTTTTAAATGGGGAAAAACCCGAAAAAATTCTCTGTCTGACTTTTACAAAAACGGCGGCAGCAGAAATGTCTAATCGCCTTTTTAAAAGACTAAGTCTTTGGACGGTTACACCGACAAACCAATTGACGGAGGAACTTCAAAACCTCCTTGGGAAAGAACCCTCCGAAGACGATATCCTCTATGCCCGATGTTTATTTGCCAAAATACTGAATGTCAGTGGTGGCATGAAAATTATGAATACGCACAGTTTCTGCCAAAGTATTTTAAAACGTTTCCCACTGGAAGCAGGGCTTATTCCTTCTTTTGAAGCCATAGATGATACACAGAGTCGGCATCTTCTTTCTCAAAGCATTGATGCCGTTTTGAACGACGAAAATTTTAAAGAGGATTTAGCTAAAATCGTTTTAACGGTCAATCAGGAAAGTTTAACTGCTCTTATTCAAAGTTTAGACAGAGACAGACGGGCATTTGAAAATCTGTTATCCGAGCATCAAAGTCTCCCCTCGCTGATTTCAAAAATATATCAAGAACTCGGCGTGTCTGAAACAGATACGGCAGAGCAACTCCTCTCAGATATCTATGACGGAGATGATTTTGATACCTTCAAATTAAACTATCTTACAGGAAAAGACGAAATACGAAGTAGCATTATCAAATCACAAGATACCGAAAAAATAAAAACAGCCGAAAAACTTTTGGAAGTATCCAACAAACTCCGAAATCTCACTGTTGCAGAACAAACAGGTGCTTTTCTTAAAGTCTGCTATGCCGTTTTAAACAAGTATACGAAATTGAAAGAGAAAAAAGGCCTGATTGATTACGAAGATATGATTTTACAAACCGTTCGTCTTCTTGAAGAACAGGGACAGACGGCATGGGTTTTATATAAATTAGACGGTGGCATTGACCATATTCTGATAGACGAAGCCCAAGACAGCAATCCTCTTCAATGGCGTATTGTAGAATTATTAGCCGAAGAATTCTTCTCCGGCAATGGTATTTCAAAAAAGAACAGAACGCTTTTTGTTGTCGGCGATAAAAAACAATCCATCTACGGATTTCAGGGGGCTAATTCAGACGCTTTTGAAGAAATGAGAAGTTATTTCAAAAACAAAATCACCGACTCGGGACATCTTTTTGAAGATATTCCTCTCAACATTTCGTTCCGTTCAACGCAACCTGTTATTGATTTGGTCAATCATACATTAGCACATCCGGAAACGGCTTTTGGCGTTGTTTCTCCCGGAGAAAACGCTGAACATTTGGCTTTCAGAAAAGATGACGGCGGAATGGTAGAAGTATGGCCGTTAGAAGAAAACGACGAAAAAAATTCTTGTGATGAATGGATACCTCCTCTTGTCCAGACGACAGGTATGTCCGGAAGCAGAAAACTAGCCTTAAAAATAACAAACCGAATCAAAAAGATGCTGGATGACGGCGAAACACTCAGCAACGGAAAACCGATTGAGCCTAAGGACATTCTTATTTTAGTTCGACAAAGAAAGGCCTTTTTGTTTGAACTGATAAAAGCATTAAAAGAACAAAACCTGCCTATTGCAGGACTGGACAGAATAGAACTCAACTCACATATTGCCGTACAGGATTTTGTTTCTCTGGCTCGTTTTCTGTTACTCCCGAATGATGATTTAAGTTTAGCAGAAGTCCTCAGAAGTCCCATTGTCGGCATTTCCGATGATGACCTTTATCATTTAGCATACGGCAGAGGCGAAGCATCTCTTTGGGATAGAGTTCGTACAAACGGTGGAGAGATTTACGAAAAACTTCTTTCCTATCTGAATCTGACAGATAAAGAAACCCCTTTCGGACTTTTCTCTTTTATCTTGGAAAAAGAACGGAATTCTTTTCTGAAACGACTTGGAACGGAAGCCTTAGATACCTTGGATGAGTTTTTAAACCTGTGTCTTGATTACGAAGAAAAAGAAACGCCTTCATTACAAGGTTTCCTTGATTGGTTTTTAACAGATACCGTTACCATCAAACGAGATTTAGAGCAAGACGGTCCGAATCAAATCCGAATTATGACTATTCATGCGTCTAAAGGATTAGAGGCGCCGATTGTTTTTCTGCCCGAAACACGTCAAAAAACAATTAAATATGATAAAATCGTCTGGAAAAACGGACTTCCCCTCTGGATACCGAACAAAGATTTAAGAACCCCTGAAACAGAAAACGTTTTTGAAAAACAACGCAAAAAAGAAGAACAGGAATACAGACGACTTCTTTATGTTGCTCTGACACGAGCCAGAGACAGACTTTATTTATGTGGATTTAACGGCGAAAAAAAGCCACCTCAAAATAATTGGTATGACTTAGTTGTCGGCAGTCTGCCAACCTATAAAGACGGAGAAGTTTTTACTATCTCAAATACGACCGGCGATTTTATTTCTAAAAAAGAAGATGAACTCCGAAAAGAGGAACCGTTTCCGAATTGGTTATGGGAAAATGCTCCCGAAGAAACGCCACGAATGCAACCTATCAGCCCTTCAAAAATCGGGGCATTGGAAGAAGATGTTTCAAACTTATCTCCGCTCGGAAATGAACAAGCTCTTAAATACGGAACGGCCGTTCACAAAATTTTACAAATCTTACCCACCCTTCCTAAAGAACGCCGATATGAAGTAGCGAAACAGTATATGCCCTATCCTTTTGATGTTCCTCAAAAACTATTGGATTTAATGGAAAATCCTGTTTTTGCACCGTTATTCGGTCCTGAGTCGGAAGCAGAAGTTCCTTTAATGGGAACACTGAACGGCACGCCTGTATCAGGTCAAGTAGACAGACTTGTTATCCATGATAAAGAAGTCTGGATTATAGACTATAAAACAAATAAAAATCCTCCGAATACGCCGGAAAAAATTCCCCTTGTTTATCAAAATCAAATGAATGCATATAAATCCTTGCTTTCTTCTCTTTTTCCTGATAAAAAGATACGGTGTTTTCTGCTTTGGACAACAACCCTTGATTTAATGGAGTGCGTATGAAACGTTTTTTATGCCTGATATTGTTTCTTTTATGTGGCTGTGCAAATATGCCCAGTTCCCGTCAGATGCGCTATCAAACGATTACGACAGACAATTTACGACTGGCCATGTGGGTTAAAAATCCACATCCTGATAAAAAACTGCGCATTTACATTGAAGGTGATGCCTCTTCACGTCTTTTTAGCAATCACGGTGTTGTCAGTAATCCCGTTGCTTTTAAGATGGCTGAAAAAGACA
>JAFQJY010000041.1 GCA_017414845.1 Alphaproteobacteria bacterium
CGGGGGACACTTTGAAAAATATTGCTCATTTTGCACGAATTATTTCTCAAATACATCCTGGTTGGGATAACCCTGATTTTGAAAAAGAAGATTTTAAAAGAAAAGTTGAAACTTTATATGATAAACAAAGCCGTTTGCCTAAAGAAAAAAGATTAAAAGGGGATGCTCTTTTAACTGAATTCTTTAAAATCACAGCAACAACATTACAAGATAATCATTTATCTATCACAAATGTAGATGGTAAATGGCCAATGAAAAGTGAAGATATAAATCAATGGGGAAATTTAAAAGTTAATCATAGCAAAGGAACCGTTGGAAAAAACGTTGCATATTATCAGGATGCATTTACAGGTTTTAAGGGGAATATAAATGGAAAACCTGTTATGATTTCTGAAACGCAGATAAATGGGAAGAAAGTTGGCATCGTCGCTTTATCGACCAGTGAAATCGACTGGGGAAAACAGATGATGCAAAATCAAGAAGACATTTGGAATCTCTTTCAATCTGAATTTGAGAAAAAATATGAAAATTGGGATAGCATTATTATTGATGTCAGAGGAAATGGTGGCGTTGCAGGGTCTCCTGTTCAAAGGATTGCAGAAACCTTGTGGGGAGATAAACGCCCTTACTGTTTAAGTTCTCAAAAGAGAAATACGCAAGAAGCAACACTGCAAGAAATCGGCCATTTTTCAATAACAGAACAACCTAAGTGGCAAGAAACAGAGTTTAAAGGCCATAGAAAAGGTCTTTACATTTTAACGGACAAAGAAACAGCCTCTGGAGCCGAAGCAATTATTCCGATGTTAAAAGATTATCCGAATGTTCAAGTTATCGGTGAAAACACATGCGGTTGTTGTCAATATGGAGCAGTTAGACCTATTGCACTTCCTTGCGGAGGCTGGGTTAATATCGGTAGTATCTTTAGACAATATTCAGATGGAATGGTCGAATGTATCGGACATGAACCGGACATAAATTGTTCAGGAAAAGATGCTTATCAAGTCTGTTTAAACTTAATTCAGCAAAAAACGCAATTACAACAACAAACTGTTTCTTTGATAGACAAATATAGATATAGCAAAAATCAGAGCAGATGTAGATGAATTAAAAAATTATTTCAAAGAAGAAGAGCAACTTGTTCCACCCAAGCCATTGGAGCAAGAAATTGCCGAAGAAATGAATACAACTCAATATAACCAGCAAAAGGAAGATGCTAAGTTCTTGGTCAAATGCTATAAGTATTTAAAGAAACTTGGCTACGTTAAAAATCAATATCAGTTCAGCGAACAGTTCTTAAACAAGAACAAGTATTATTTTGGGATGATATTATCTGAACAAAGACACCCGTCATTAGATGCCATTCACCACTTGATTACAGGTATGTCACAAATCAATGATGGGTTAAATAAGATGAAACATCTGGATATGCTTTATGAAGAAGGGCAAGGTTTTTTTGTCAGTTAAGAATTGAAAGGTACAGCCATTTAAAAAGCATTTAACAATCAACTTTTGGATACCCCCCTCAAAAAGAGTAATCATTTTGTTGTGGCAGTATTGTTTTTGCTATAAAACTTACTACCGAGCAACTTTGTTGTGTCGCAGATGTCAAAGAGATTTAGACAGCCAAATTTTTGATACAGAATGTTGCATCACATCTATAAAAATTCAAGAGTAAACGTGCTCTAAAATGTACCGTTTTACAGAGGAGAAAAAGGATATTTTTTTCTTTACCTGAGGTTTTTCTTTCGGAATAGAGGTTGTCTGCGTTTGGTTTACGATACTTTGTTTTAACTGCTCCAATGCGTGATTGCCATTTACGGGACGAGGCTCTTTGCGTTGTGTATAGATAATCGTAGGTCCTGTTCTTTCCGGTAGAATAATCTGGTGCTCTAAAACAGAAGACAAGCGTTGACGTGTTCTGCCGGCATTTTCCTGTTGCCGGAATTGCTCAGAATAGAGGGAAAATACTTCACTCATTTTATCTGTATGTCCGTTTTCTTCTAGGATTTGAAGGATGTTTTTTCCTGCATAGTCAGATCCGTGTTGCGCTTTACCCAGCAAATCAGCACCATAATGAACCATTTTTTTGATTAAATCACTGTTTCCGTTTCGGGCCGCATACATGACGGGGGTTTCGCCAAAATCGTTCGGTTTATTGATATCGGCACGATGGGCAATGAGTAAATCAATCATAGCCTCATTTCCCTTATTGACTGCGCACATGAGAGGAGTTATGCCGTGTCCGTCAGTACTTTTAGCATCTAAATACTCGGGATGTTCAAGCAAAATTTTTTCAGCATTTTGAACACTCGTTTCAAAAAGACGAGGCTCGGTTCTATCCGCCCAGTAATGGAGTACATTTCTTCCGTACGAAGAAACTGTTTCAGATAAAGTATCAGCGCTTAGAGAAGAAGTCGGCACGGGAGCAAGTTCTGTCTGTACAACCTGTTGCAGTTCTTTATTATGTTCATTCGCAAAAATATTATGCAGTCCACGACCAATCCAACGATCGCATTTTTGTGCCTCAGGAGAATTGTCGCCGTTTTCCCGTGCTGCTTTTATAAGTTTTTTAAATTCTGTTTGTAAATCTTTTTGATCAGAAAAACCTTCGGCGCCGAATTCATTGTTTAAATCAATCTCATGTGTGGAAAGATATTTAAAAATGGCACGAACGCCTTGTTCTCTTTCCTGTTTGCTCAGAGAATGATGTATTGTCAGTTCCGGCGTGTCCTCGTTCATTTTGAATGTGTAGATAGGATTTTCCTTGTTGAAAAACTGTGAAAAAGTTTTTTGATAATACTTTTCGGCATTCTCGCATTCTAAGGAAATATTCCGTCCTTTGATTTCATCATAAGAGGCAACCTTTGTGCAAATGCCGTCTTCGTAAACAGACCATTGTCCACAAGGCATTCCGTTCTTGTAGAAACCTGTTTCTTTTAAAGAGCCTGTCTCATCAAAAACAGTCCAATCTCCATTCTTTTGACCGTGTTTATACTCACAGGAAACAGTGGGCTTGCCATCATGGTATTCTGTCCATTTTCCACTTTTTTTACCGTTTTTATAAAAACCTGTTCGGATAATGTTGCCGTCTTTATCTTGTTCTTGAAAAGCACCGTCCAGTTTCCCGTTGGCATTATAAGGGAAAAAGGTAATATTTCCGTTTTTGGCATAAAGTTGACGACTGATTTTGTGTCCTTTTGTGTCATACTGATAGACATTTCCGTTGAAGTTTCCCTGTTTGTCAAGCATACCGTCAATTTCAAGATGTCCCTCAGGCGTATATCTTTTATAGCGACCGACAAAACGTAAATCAGGAGTAATCTGAGTTTCTATCTTTTTTTGACGCTTCTTGGAAGAAGAAGGATAAAATTCTACGTATTTCCCGCTCGGAGTACCGTTAGAACGAACCTCGTATTCACGAAAGAGTTCTTTGTTTAATTCATCAAAATATTCTTTTTTTGTTTGTTTTGTGGCCATGATGCCTCCTTGTTTGATATCAAAACAGAAAGATTCTATCATAAGGATGTATTAAATTCAAGTTTTTTCTCACTGTTTTTTGTCAATAAAATGAAAAACGCCTATTTTTAAGTATTCTTTAATGTTTTTTTTACCATTTGTTAAGTTTTGGAAAGGAGATAAGGTATAATCGGTACAATATGTTGTTTAATTGGTTGACAAGAAACATCGGAAAGAGTATAGTGGAGAAAATCTAAGATTCCGAATCTATGTTTAAAGTGGATGAGGGGTTAAAGAAAAAATGAAAAAGAAAGGGAATAAAAAAATGGAAAAGGGCGTAACAACTATAAGTAGAAATCCTCGCAAACCCGCAGAA
>JAFQJY010000042.1 GCA_017414845.1 Alphaproteobacteria bacterium
CAAAACACTGCGGTGCTCCGTCCAGTTGATAGGACGTCCCGTGAACATGGCTTCTCTCCAATGTTTCAATTCGGATTCTTCTGCTAAGTCAAATAAAAGAGACATTGTTTCATCAGTGACTCTGTTTTTGGAATAGTCCAGTAAAAAACCGTCCATTTTAAGGGTCATTTTGTCAAAACGGTTTTCATCCTGTCCGAACATATCACGCATATGTATGTCTTTTGTTGCTTCAAAGTTGGCTTTTAAAGCCTTGTATGCTTTCATTTCTGTCAGTTTCATAAGAGTTCTCCTTTATTTTTCTGTTGGGGGACGTAATGTGTAATCAGGGGGAAGAGTCAAAGGTTTGTTTTCTTTGACTTGCTTTTCGTCGGGAGCATTATAAATAGCCCCTTTCTTACTGCCACAGGCAGAGAGACTTACAAGCGTTAAACACATAAATAAGCAAACACATAATTTTTTCATTTTACCTGTCCTTTACTGCGAATGAATAAATCAATAACAAAAGAGCCCCTATGCAAACAGCCGAATCGGCAATATTAAAAGCCGGCCAATGACAAACTCCTATATGAAAATCAATAAAGTCAACAACGGCACCGAAACGAAAACGGTCAATCAGGTTACCGACAGCCCCTCCGCAGATGAGGGCTAAACAGTATTTCATAAATTTTTGTTTTGTTTCAAACATCCATTTGATGAAGTAGCAGGTTATCAAAATGATAACAATTGTCAATAACCATGTCATTGACTTTTTATCAAAAGAAAAAAGGGAAAAACTGACGCCCTTGTTAAAGACTAAGATGAAGTTTAAAAAAGGTGTGATAACAATCGGTTTTGTGATACTTTCAAGTGCCAGATACTTTGTTATCTGGTCAAAAACAAGAATGAGAATCATTACCGCATAAATCATAAAAAACCTCTTTTTTGTTTTTTTATAGAGCAGGAATGAGAAAAAGTAAAGAAAAAAGCATGTAAGTCCTTTAAAAAAATGTTGCTTTTTTTTGGAAAAAAAGATAAAAAAGGGAAAGAAACAGAAAATACAGAGGAAAAATCCATGAATATCTTTAAAATTTTGAGAAAAGAAATAGAAAAAGCCGTTATTCTTTTGAAAGAACAGGAAAAAATAACCGAGGTTCCGGATATGTCACGCATGACGGTGGAACCTCCGAAAGATGAAGCACATGGAGATGTGGCTACCAATGTTGCAATGGTGCTCTCCGGTAAAGTGGGAATGAAACCCAGAGATTTTGCCTCCCTCTTGGCAGATGTTCTTCAATGTAATCCTGCCGTTGAAAAGGTGGAGGTCGCCGGTCCCGGTTTTATCAATCTGTTTTTGTCTGATGCTTTTTGGCATGAACAATTGTCTACGATTTTAAGGCAAGGAACAGCATACGGTTCTTCCGATATGGGAAACGGAGAAAAAGTCAATGTGGAGTTTGTTTCTGTCAATCCGACAGGGCCGATGCATGTCGGGCATAGTCGGGGAGCCGTTTTCGGTGATGCGTTAGCCGGACTTTTGCAAAAAGCCGGTTTTGATGTGACGAGAGAGTATTATATG
>JAFQJY010000043.1 GCA_017414845.1 Alphaproteobacteria bacterium
GTTTTCGGTAGTTGGTTGATGAGTGCTTTACCGTCATGCTTAGCGCTTCCGATTTTAAGAGCACTTCCAAGAAAAGAAGGAATTATTTCTGATAAAAAAGAGGGATAAAACAATCACTTTATTGTTTTAACACCATTTAAACAAAGAAATATCATTGTGACAAATCAGTAGATGTCTACTGATTATAGAGATATGTGCCAAATTGGGTTGCATTGACCTAAATAATTTCACGCTTTTGTGAAATGAAGTTACTTCTTTGCCCTTGGGTGAGCAGATGTGTAAACACGTTCCAGATGTTCTCTGTCTATTTCCGTATAACGTTGTGTCGCAGACAGGCTTTGATGTCCGAGAAGTTCCTGTACACTTCTTAAATCACTCCCTGCTGACAAAAGATGGGTTGCAAAAGAATGTCTTAAAGCGTGAGGTGTGACAGTTTCCGATAGCCCTAAATATCTGCGAAGGTGTCTGATTTGTCTTTGGACAACGCCAGGATCAAGGCGATTTCCCCTTGCCCCGATAAAAAGCGCAGGATTGTCCAATTCTGTCGGACGTTCTTTTAAATAAGCCTTTATCGTTCGTTGAACGAGTGGCAATAACGGGACTAAACGTTCTTTGTTTCCCTTTCCTGTTATTGTAAAAGCGTCGCCGTTTTCCGGAATATCATAAATATCAAGATTGAGCGCTTCCGAAATACGCAACCCACATCCGTAAAGAAGTGTCAACAAAGCGACATCACGAAGTCCCTGCCACTTATCTTTTTGAAGCGTTTTTGCCGTTTTTAAAAGTGTCAATGCATCTTCTCCACTTAAAGGTTTCGGCAGTGTTTTAGGAGGTCTTGCCGAGCGAATTGCCGTAATGGCAGTGTTCTCCAATATATGATTTTTATTCAGATACCGAAAAAAATTCCGAAGAGTTGATAAATGTCGTGCCAAAGAAGAACGGGAAATTTTTTGGTTGGTTTGTTCTACCAAAAATGCTCTGAAATCCGTGACGGAACAATCTTTTAGGATTTTTCTGGAAACGGATTCTCCCTTATATTTAAACAAAAAAGACATAAATGCTTTTAAATCCAACAGATAACTTTCTGCTGTATTATCTGAAAGACGACGTTCAAAAGAAAGCCATTTTTGCCAGTTTTCTATATCACTTTGAACTTTTATATCTGTCCATAATTCAAAAGACTTGTATTCTTCATCCATTTGTTTTATTCTTTCCGTTATTGTTATCAGAGTATAAAATAAGTTTAAAAAAAATGCAAAAAATATCCGTTCTTGTTCCGAATTTATTTGGATGTTGCACCTATTTTTCAAGCAAGAAACTTGAAGAAGGAACTTTTGTGTCCGTTCCGTTCGGACGAACGATATTGACGGGGGTTGTATGGCATACGCCTGTGGATGAGGGATTTCCTGAAAATAAAATCAAAACGGTTTTAAGGGTTTTGGATATTCCGTCTTTGTCAAAAGAAACAATTCATTTTTTGGAATGGGTTGCTTCGTACACTTTAACGCCTCTCGGTCTTGTTTTAAAAATGATGTTGATTTCGGAATTGGAAAAAACAAGTAAGAAACCGCTGGAATTTGAAGAGCCTGTTTTTCAAAACACGGAAACTGTTTTTTCTTCTGCTCAACAAAAAGCCGTAGATGTTTTAAAAAATGCGATTGGTTCAAAGGATGTTTTTTTACTGGACGGTGTGACAGGATCGGGAAAAACGGAAGTTTATTTTGAGGCTGTTTCAAAGGCACTTCAATCTTCTGACACGACACAGGTTCTTGTGATGCTTCCTGAAATAACACTGACAGGACAGTGGCTTAAACGTTTTGAAAAACGGTTCGGAGTAAAACCTGCCTGTTGGCATTCTGAAATCACACCGAAAGTCCGACGGGATACATGGCATGCCGTTGCCTCCGGTAAAGCAAGAGTCGTCGTCGGTGCCCGTTCAGCGCTCTTTTTACCGTATAAAAATTTGAAACTGATTGTTGTAGATGAAGAACATGACGCCTCCTACAAACAAGAAGACGGGGTGATGTATCAGGCTCGGGATATGGCTGTTCTTCGAGCGCATATCGGGGCATTTCCGATTATATTGGCATCAGCGACACCCTCCCTTGAAACGTTAGCGAATGTAGAAGAAAAAAAGTATAAAAAAGTAGAATTGCCGGAAAGATTTTTTGAAAATGCATTACCTGAAATCAAAACAGTGGATATGCGACAGGAAAAAGGAATTTTATCTGCTGAACTTTTAAAAGAAATTGCTGAAAATATCGTACAAGGGAATCAAACGCTTTTATTTTTAAACAGACGAGGATATGCCCCCATCCGTTTATGTAAATCCTGTGGCGAAAAAATGACCTGCCCGCATTGCAGTGTCTGTTTAACGGAGCATAAAACACGTAAAATTATGCTCTGTCATCAATGCGGATATTTTACATCTATAAAATCCGATTGCCGTGCCTGCGGTGAAAAAGAAACTTTGATTTCCTGTGGGATGGGTGTAGAACGGGTAGCAGAGGAAATTATCTCTCTTTTTCCGAATGCACGTGTAAAAGTTGTGTCCAGTGATACTGTATCCTCTAAAAAACAATTTGAGGAAGTTTTAAACGGCCTGGAAAACAAAGAAATTGATATTCTTATCGGGACACAAATGCTTGCCAAGGGACATCATTTTCCGGATTTGACATTGGTCGGTGTTTTGGATGCTGATTTTTCACTTTCCGGCGGAGATTTACGTGCCTGCGAACGAACATTTCAGTTGCTACAACAAGTCGCAGGACGTGCAGGAAGACAGCACAAAAAAGGACGTGTTTTAATTCAAACACACACACCGGAAAATGCGGTTATTTCTGCTATGAAAAACGGGGACAGAAATGCTTTTTTGGAAAATGAAATTGACGCACGAAAACTCCTTCAAATGCCTCCGTTCGGACGCTTGGCTGCACTTATTTTAAGCGGAAAAAAAGAAGAAAAAGTTTTGGCCGTAGCACACGAATTGGCAAAAAAGGCTCCTTTCATAAAAGGTGTGGAAATCTTAGGACCAGTTCAGGCTCCGATTGCACTTCTTCGGGGAAAATACAGGTATCGTTTTTTGATTAAAACGCCAAAAACATTTAAACTTCAACAAATGCTTAAATCTTGGCTCTCATCCGTTCCTACACCGACGGATATTACTTTAAAAGCAGATATAGACCCTTACAGTTTCTTTTAAAATAAAAAAACTTTTGAAAAAGATTGAAATTGCGAAAGATTTCTGATAGAGTACCTCTCGTAAAAAATTTTAACAATCTATATGGAGTTGACTATAAAATGGCATGTAATCATCAATGTTCTCACGAAGTAGAACAAATGTGCCCGCTCGCAAAAGGAGCGCGCCATCAATGTGCCCCGATTCCCGAAGAAGGGAAATGGGTAAAATCCACACAAATTTCCGATATTTCCGGTTTGACACACGGTTGCGGATGCTGTGCTCCGCAACAAGGAACCTGTAAATTGACGCTCAATGTCAAAGAGGGGATTATTGAAGAAGCACTGGTTGAAACAATCGGTTGTTCCGGCATGACACACTCGGCTGCGATGGCCTCTGAAATTCTTCCGGGTAAAACACTTTTGGAAGCCTTAAACACGGACCTTGTCTGCGATGCTATCAATGTGGCTATGCGTGAGTTATTCTTGCAAATCGTTTACGGTCGTACACAAACAGCATTCTCTGAAGGCGGGTTGCCTATCGGTGCCGGACTGGAAGATTTGGGTAAAGGTTTACGTTCTCAGGTTGGTACAATGTACTCAACGAAAGTTAAAGGACCTCGTTATCTTGAAATGGCAGAAGGCTATGTTCTGGACATCGGTGCTGACGAAAACGGTGAAGTTATCGGTTATAAATTCGTTCATGTCGGTAAAATGTTAGAGGCTATTCGTAACGGAATGGCGCCTGCCGAAGCATTTGAAAAGAATATCAAAACATACGGTCGTTTTGTAGATGCCGTCAAGAAAATTGATCCGAGAAAGGAATAAGATTAAGCAAAAATTTGAAGGTTATGAAAGACGTATTGCTCAGATTGAAAAAGTTTTGGCTGAGTATGGAATGTCCTCTTTGGATGAAGCAAAGGAAATTTGTACGGCAAAAGGAATTGATGTTGAAAAAATCGTCAAAGGAATTCAACCGATTGCTTTTGAAAACGCTGTTTGGGCTTACACATTAGGATGTGCCATTGCACTTAAAACAGGAGCCAAAAACGCTTCTGAGGCCGCCGAAAAACTCGGCATCGGGTTACAGGCTTTCTGTATTCCGGGTTCTGTTGCCGATCAACGTCAAGTTGGTTTAGGTCACGGTAATTTGGCTGCAATGCTGTTGAAAGAAGAAACCAAATGTTTCTGTTTCTTGGCTGGTCACGAATCTTTTGCTGCCGCCGAAGGTGCTATCGGTATTGCTAAATCTGCCAACAAAGTGCGTAAAGAACCGCTTCGTGTTATTTTGAACGGTTTAGGAAAAGATGCCGCCTATATCATTTCCAGAATCAACGGTTTTACGTCTGTTGAAACAGAATACGATTACACAACGGGCGAACTCAAAATCGTCAGTGAAAAAGCATTCTCTGACGGAGATAAGGCCAAAGTTAAATGCTACGGTTCTGATGATGTTTCCGAAGGCGTTGCTATTATGATTCATGAAGGGGTTGATGTTTCCATTACCGGAAACTCTACAAACCCGACACGTTTCCAACATCCCGTTGCGGGTACATATAAAAAGTGGGCCATAGAACACGGCAGAAAATATTTCTCCGTTGCTTCCGGTGGCGGTACGGGACGTACATTACATCCGGATAATGTTGCGGCAGGTCCTGCTTCCTATGGTATGACGGACACAATGGGTCGTATGCATGGCGATGCTCAGTTCGCAGGCTCTTCTTCCGTTCCGGCTCACGTTGAAATGATGGGACTTATCGGTATGGGAAACAACCCGATGGTAGGTGCCTCTGTGGCAGTAGCCGTTGCTGTTGAAGAAGCAACAAAAGCATAATTTTTTATGTTTGAATTAAAAAAAAGAGTCTCAGAAATGAGACTCTTTTTTTTATAAGCATCGTTTCGTTTTTAATCACAACACCGACCGTGGCAATTTTTTCCGAAAACATGACTCAGACGATCCGAAATCGTTGAGTGTGTATGATATATCGTATGCGTATGGCAGGAACTTTTCTCATAACACGGAGAAACCGTTTCACAAGAAATGTGCGTATGATGTGAATGATATGTCTCTCTGCACGGAGGAGGTGGAGGAGGACAGTGCCCGTCATGATGATGTCCGTGTGCGTGGGAGCGACAAGACGGAATTGCCACTAACGCAGCAACTGTCGCCAATAAAGCTACCGTTGCAAAACCGAATGCTGAATCATCTCTTCTACTCATTTTTTTATTCCTTTCAAAAATTAAAATCAGCGACCATCGCCGCCCATCATTTTTTCAAACACGGGAGGAACACGTGTCAACGCCGAAAAAGCCAATTTTAACGTTGCTGCCAAAATAAAGAAACCAACAGTTGTTTTAGCGACTTGTCCAAGTGACGGTATGTTCATTTTTAACTCCCTTCCTTTTTTAATAAGATGAATTTAACAGATTCTTTTTATTTTGTCAATCTTTTTTTCAAAAAAAATAGATAAATTTAATATTAAAAAAAATTATCCTTATTTTATACCGTTTCATCTTTTAAAATATTTATTTAAACCGTTCCTTTTCTGTTTCTGAACACTGGGAAAATATACTTGACAAGTCTGTTTTTTTCTTTATCCTCAATCTCAGAGAGCAGAAAGAATAAAAAAATGTCAAATACGTTAAATTTACAAGAAAACAGATTATTAAACCCTATTCGTATGTTGGGACTATCTCTTTTCTTTGAGATGCAGATTTGGCTTTTACCCTTTTCATTGTTCTTTTATCAACAAAACGGACTGAGCACGGAAACGTTTTTTCTTTTTCAAAGTATCTTTTTCTTTGCATCTTTGCTGTTGGAAATACCGACCGGTTATATTTCCGATTTAATTCCTCGTAAATGGATTATTGTTATTGCTTACTTATTTAACATCGTTCGGCTTCTTTTATTTCTGTTTTTCTATGGTTACGTTCCCGTTTTACTGGGTGAGATTTGTTATGCCTGTTGCAAATCATTCCTCTCCGGTTCCATAGACAGTTATGTTTATGACTTTTTAAAGGAGAAAAAAGTACATCACAAAATGCTGGCAAAATACGGCAAAGTATCGTCTATGATGTCCCTTGGAACAGCCGTTGCGTCACTGTTGAGTGTGTTTGTCTATAAACAGGGACTTTATGCTCTGGTTATTGTAGAATATATTGTTGCTTCTTTCGGACTTTTGATTGTTTTATTTTTACCAAACATTGCCGTTTATAAAAGAAAAAATCTGGAAGTCACAGAAATTTTTAAAACCGTCAATTTTATCAGGTATAAAAAGAATCTGTGTATTTTACTTGGTTTTACAGCCATCTGTTTTGCCACGACAAACATTTTTGCAACCTCTTTTCAACCTATTTTAAAAGAAGCATCCGTTCCCGTTGCTTTTTTCAGTATTCTTTATTTCTTTAATCATATGACACGTGCCATTACCTCTCACTTTTCTCAGAAAATAAAGAAAACTTTGGGGTTAAAAGGCCTTATCATACTGACAATCTTTTTACTCTCCTGTTCTTTTGTCGGTTTTTTACTGACCGGATATTATGTTTCATCTGCCTTTGCCATCATGGTCGTTGCACTTGCCTGTATCAGCATTTCTTTTCATTTAGTCATACAAATCGTTACCGTATCTTATTTACATACGGTTGTTCCTAACGCTTTACGTTCAACCTGCTCTTCTTTTTTGAGCCTTATTTTAAAAGGATCAAGCGCCATATCGCTGTTTTTCTTTAAAGACTTCGTTAAAGTACAGGAAAATACTTCTTCTGTCTATGCCGTCTACGGTATTCTTTTTTCTGCGACATTATTTTTTCTGTACCGTAAATTGTCTTTAAAGAAACTTTCTCGTATTTCATCACCTTGACGGGAAAACATATTCTGCCTGAACACATTCGTCATTGATTTTTGTGAAACTCAGTACTTTTGTCTGATAAAGCGGATGACTGTATTTTCTTGTTTTATCTGCACAGTTTTTCATCCCCTGATACAACGGCGCCCGTTTTTCTTCTTTATTACTCAGATGACTGTTTATCATATTTCTGAACGTTCTGTTTTGGTTTTCTATAAGAGGGATATGAAAACCGTTATGCGGATACCGAACCGAAACGTCCGTATATTTTTGATGTAACTTTTTTATCTGTGAAATAATATAATCACTGTATCTCATTTGATAGGCCCACAAATTTCCATACGACGCAATAAACACGGCAAAGCACCAAATAACGCCCACGGCACAGGCATTAATACTCCGCCGAGCAACTTTATTAGACATCATACTTAAATCTAAATAACACAACGAAATCAACATTCCTAAATTGATAATGGTTCTTTCATCAAACTGTGGATTTATCAGAAGTGCCTGATAAATAAAAAGCGTTGAAAACAAACCTAAGCATACAAAAATGCCGATTAAAAAATTATCAAATTTTTCAAACCGACATTTCACTTTTATCGCTTTATACAAAACATGAACAACAAACATTATCCACGAACCGATAAATATGTATGCGAAGTGTGTGTCTTTAAAGTTATTCCTCAACAAACTAATCAATTTATTCAAACTATTCAAAGTCGTATCAAAGCACTGTTTCGGTCCGCTACACAGCCGTAAATGATTCGCCGTATAAGAACCTTGATGTCCTAAGAAATAACTCAGTACTTTATCCGCTATCATAGAACAAACAAAGACACAAAGTGTCCCTAAAATCATCAATATAAGAATTTGTCCTATTGTTTTTTTATTTTCTAAAAAATCTCGGAAAGACAGATATATCAACAACAACAAATAGCAACCGATTGCCGACTGATAAAATCCGAGCCAGAAGAACGCCGTTATAACAGAAACTGCACAAAACAGACCCTTCCCTTTTTCCCAAAAAAGAAAAGGAATAACCGCAAATAATATACTCGCACACATATACGGCGCATCCATACTGTAAGATATATTCTGAGCGTAAAACGGACACAGCCCTATCATTGTCCCTAAAAACAGTCTGAAATAATCCGTCCGACGACAAACAATATGAACGAACATAAACGTTGCCAACGCCAATATAAGCAGTGCCAAAAGCCTCGGCAATGGCTGTATGTCTTGCGTATCAGGACTTGCAAACACAAGGGGAATAAGCCAGTCATTTAAATATCTTCCTCCACCGGGTATCCACGGATGTGTATTACCGATAACACGATCATTATCCGCCGCAAAAATCATAAACGACCGAATAAGCGGGAAATATACGGTAAAATAAACAGCCCATACAAAAAATAATTTTTTTAAAAAAGACGGCATCTGAAAAAAGGATAAAAACACCTCTTTTATATCTTTAAGACCCCCTTTTATTTTAGGCAAAATATAACTCATTTTATTACTTCCAACTCAACACAGTAAGGATTTATTTGTTCAAATTTAAAGAAATCATTTTGTTGTAATATGCCTGTTTGCCCCTGCCGAGAAACATCCGGACAAGGACGAATACGTGCATCCAAAAAGAAGTTCATATAGTCATAAAAATACATCGGATGAGTTAAATCAAAAAAGATTAAATCATTCAGTATCGGATATTCCTGTGCCTTGAAGGGAATCAGAGGTATCTGCATTTTTTTAGGTTTAACAAGCAGATTATCTATTTTCCGAGACATAATTACTTCGTTTATCATTTCAAAAGTAACCCTTTCGTACTGTTTTTGTGCTATCAACAAATTTCCGAATTTATTCCCGAAAACTATCAATTGCCAAACGAATAAACATCCTATAACTTTAATTGATTTTTTGACAATTGCATTTTGGATATCAGACATCATCAGAAGCATACAACTCAAAGCACAGCCTACGCCAAACCCGACATCCGACATATTAAATGTACTGACAAGGAACAACGCCCCTACAATCAACACAACCGAACCGACACACAAAATCAGTCTGTCTATCCATTGCCGATAATGCCGATTTTTCATAAACGAACCGAATATATATCCTATAAAAAAGAGAATAATTGCAGAAAAAGTAATTCCCAAAAAATTATGTCCCCAATAGGCAACATAATAATCAAATAGTTTTTGTACATTTCCCGAAAAATCATCTTTTAAATTGTAAAAAAGGCCACCGAAAAAAAGCATGGAAATCAAGGGAAGCGAAAAAACGCCACCTTGTCCTGATATCTTTTTCTGTATCATTTTAAAAGAGAAAAC
>JAFQJY010000044.1 GCA_017414845.1 Alphaproteobacteria bacterium
GATTAGGTAAATACTTATAGCAGGCAAATACAAGAAACCCGCAAGTACTAAGGATAAAATTGAAGCAATGGCGAATTTCTTTCTGGTTTGGAAAAGAAACGGAATAATTGCCAATAAAATACTCATACATTCTATTAAAGAACTGAACTTATAGCACATATGTGGTAAAAAATAGGGCGTCAATCCTAAAACCGTTGCACAAGCGACTCTGAAGAAAGTTATTTTGGCACAAAATATACTTACCAACGCAACGGAAGAAAAGGCTAACAACACAATTGAAATCAACTGAGGAATAGGCGATATATCCTGCACCTTTGTTCCCGTAAACAGAACCAGCGAAAGGACTTCGTTTACAAAAGCGTTTTTAGATACAGACAACCCTGCCGTATTAGACAACAGCCGAATATCTTGTCCGTAAATATAATCAGCCTGTAATATTGCCAAAAATGACGCAAAATAGATAAAAATACACAGTAAAAACTTCTTTTTGAAATCGCTATCTTCGGTCATTTTTCCGATAACGGTATCATAATTCTTTATTTTTTTCATTGACAAAAATATCCTTTCATTTTACATTTTGTGCATTATCATAGTATATCTTTTTAATCAATTTGCAAGGATAAAAAATGTCAAATTTTGTTTTAAAGTTTCTTTTTCGCACCTTCTCCTGTTTGTTTTTGACTTGTTGTGTATTTGTTGCCTTTGTCCCGTTGAAGGATATGACCACTTTAATTAAAGAAAAAAAGCCTCTGTGGATGATAAAAATGTCGCAGATTTGGGGCGGTTCCGTTTCTGAAAAAGACCACACACTCGGAAACAGAACAACTATCCAATGGGCTTCCGTCACGGCAGAAGATCCGGACATTATCTCTTTCTTGGTAAAAAAAGGTGCTAACGTCAATGAAAGTTCTGCAAGTTGTCAGGCAACACCGCTTCTTTTTGCCTTAGAGCAAAATAAAAACCCTAAAATTGCACAAAGATTATTAGAATTGGGAGCAGACGCGAACCAAAGAATCGAAGACGGAAGGACATTATTCCATGTTGCCGTTGTTCATACACAATCCCCGGAGTTACTGGATTCTTTTAAGGAACACGACGCTGATATTTTTGCCACTGATTTTCAAAACAAGGCCGACGCACTTCATTGGGCGGCTGACCATAATAACAATTTAGAGATTATCAAAAAACTGATGTCTTTCGGATTACAGATAGAAAGTCTGGACGGCGTCAACAGAACGCCCTTGATGAAAGCCGCTTCTGTCAACCAAAATCCTGAAATTTTAAAGTTTATGCTTGAAAACGGTGCTTTTATTGATGCACAAGATAACAACTGGGAAACGCCCTTGATTATCGGTTGTCGCAGGAATACGAATCCTGATGTTTTAACGGTTCTTTTAGATTATAATGCCAATGTTCATTTATTCAATAATCACAACAGACGAGCCATTGATTATGCACGAGAAAATCCGGCACTGCGTGGTTCTGCCTTTTTGAAAAGATTAGAGACTTTATCCCAAAAAAAATGAAAACGCTTTTATTTTACTCAAAAAAATACACTCATTTAATGAGGCATATATGACCAAATACCGTCATCTTTAAGTTCATAAACTTCTTGACGATTAGTATCATATTGAAGTAATTTTAATGTCTTTTCCGTTTTTTCAATAATCTTAAAACACTTTAAGTTTCTGTTTCTCTCAGGACAGATTGTCTGTGTATCTGTATATAAAAAATACTCTTTCCATTGAGGCAGTTGCATCATATTTGACAAAACAATTTTCTGTCCCGAAAGAGCCCACGGCGTTTTTTGGCGTATTTCCCAATACTCTTTTGCATAGGAAGAAATACCATGCCACGGCTTTCCGTCTATGAAGTGCGCGACAATCACATCTCCGTTAAACCCGAATCTTTCATACCAATTATATTTTTGAGATAACGGCACAATCTTATCGGCAAACAGATAATTTATAACATTCTGATCACCCCAACCGTTCACATTAGGTATCGTATTCATTGTATGAAAGAAACGATCAGACAAACCATCTTCTCTGATTTTCTTTAAGTTAAACAATAAAACGCCTGCGTTAAAATAATTTTTAAGGTTAAGCGTTCGCATCGCATTCAAAACACGTCCTTCCGGATAGTCCGGAATCCCTGCAAGATACATATCCGTCAGGTCTGTGTTCCACAATCCACGTAAGTTACCCCGAACAATTGTATCACCGTCTAAATACAATACCTTATCTTCCTGTGAAACAAGAGGTATCAAAAAACGATAATAAGTTCCCAAACTTCCTTTATATCTGTTTAAATTAGAAAACCGTTCTTCATCTACATCAATAAAAACAAGCGAATGGGCTTTTATTTTTTGAAGTTCTTTAAACTGTTCTCTTATTTCAGGTGTCACAGATTTGTCCGTTAAAATATAGAATGAAAATTCTTGTTGTTTGTCTGCATTCAATAAAATTGATGCAATAGAGACACCCGTATGAACAATATATCCTTTATCCGTCCCATAAAAAATATGCATTTTTTCGGATGCGTAGGCTTGACAAGACATCAACAACATCAAAGAAAAAATAATTCGCCTAAACATAAGACCCCTTTCTAAAAAACAGTATATAACAGGTCTTGTTTATAATAATTTAAGCCCTTTGTCAATATAAAACAGGTCTTGATAAAACAGGTCTTATTTTTATAACATTAAAACAATAAAAAGATTTAAGTAATAGGCAAAGGCACTCCAAACCACGAGAGGGAGCAACAAAAAACCTGCCGTAAGAGATACTTTAAAAAACTGATAAAGGCAAAAAAACGCCATAACCAGAATGACAACAAACTCTCCGAGAGCCAAAAGCGGATTTTGAAGATAAAAAAACAAAAAAGACCAAACTGCCAATAAAACAACCAAACACCAGAACGGTACAAGAGAGATTTTATCCCAAACAAGAGCAACAGACAATGCCATACAGATAAATAAAATATTCCAAACAACCGGAAAAACCCACCTTGGCGGTGTTAAAGGAGACAACGGCAACGCATTATACCAAATATAAACTTCCTCTGTCATATAAAGCCCTGCCGACCCGATAACAGCCAACAACACTAACCAAACCCATAAAAAACGTGAAACCATTTTTATATCCTCCCTAAATAATATATGGGGGTTTGTTTCAGGCATTCAAGCCCTGCCTAAAAGAAAAACCTGATTTTAATTTCCGTTTGTTCTACTCGTCCTCTTTTCTTTGGGTGTTATCGTGAGAAAAGAAGTTTTGAAAGATGTTTTTTTAATATATCACCCGTTTTGATGCTGTTTTTTTGAACGGGCTTTTGAGAGAACCTCTTGAGAATGTTTTGAAACATACAAACAACATGCTTTGCGCCGTTCATCAGAGGTTTTCCCGTTTAATAAATCAACACACATCTCTTGGTGATGCGCCTTTGCACATGATAAGGGTGTACAACCATACTTATCTTTAATATTTTTATCCGCACCGGAAACAATTAAAAGTCTGACCGTATCCCGATACCCGCTCTTTGCCGCGCATAACAAAGCCGTCCTTCCCTCATTATCCTGAACATCAAGACGGCAACCAGCAGTAATCAAACTTCTGACAACTTTACTATATCCGTTATTCGCAGCCCGTATCAGTGGCATTCTTCCGTCCGTATCCTGAACATTGATATCCGCACCTGCACGAATAAGCCTGTTCACACTTATCCCATGTCCCGAAGTCGCCGCAAATGCCAATGCCGTTATACCCTTCTCATTTTTCATATTTATATCAGCACCTGCCTCTAACAAAGTTCCGATTAAGTCCACAGAACCCTCCTTCGCCGCGAACATCAACGCCGTTTTTCCATGTTTGTTTCGGACATTGACATCCATTCCGCCCGCAATCATTTTTTTAACTTCTTCCGTCCTTTTGCCATAAACGGCACTTAACCACTTTATCAATAATTCTTCATCCGTTTCTTTTTTCTTTGTAAAAAAGTTTTTTATCGTTTTCCAGATATTCATAGTTATACTCCGGCTTAATGTTTATATTTTCTCATAATACCCAAGAAAATTTTATTGTCAAGTTTTTTTGAAACTTTTTAAAACGGACACAGGAAAATGGCTGTTTTCACGCATAATTGAAATCAAAAAAAGCGTCCCTTTAAAAAGGAACGCTTTTACTGAACTAAAAACAAACAGTTATTTCTTTTTAGCCGTTTTTTCAGCCGGTTTTTCTTCAACTTCCTGTGCCTGAATATTGGCAGCCTGTTGACGGAAAAGAGCCGCAAAGTCAATCGGGTTGACTGCAAGCGGTGGGAATCCGGCTTCCCGTGTCATGTTAGATAAAACAGAACGAACATACGGGAACAGCAGATGTGGTACTTCAATCAACAACAACGGTTGAACATGTTCTTCCGGAACATTGAGTGTTACCAATGCGCCATAAGTAATCTCACAAATAAATGCTGTTTTTTCGCCGATTGTAGCCGTTGCTTTCATGGAAAGTTCAACCGTATAATCCGTTTGAACCTCAGGAACGGGATCAGCCTTGACATTGATTTTCAAATCAATTTGAGGCATCTGTGTCATACCTTTTACGATAAAAGGCATTTCAGGCGCTTCAAAAGACAAATCCTTAATATATTGTGCATTGACTTGAATCATAGGTAAATTTTTCTCTTCTGCCATTTTTATTTCCTTTCTTGAACAGTTATTTCTCAGACATTATATCTAAGAAAAACAACATTTAAAAGAAAAAAAACTGGAAATCTTAAAAAAAACAGATATAATGCTTAAAAAGAAAGGATTTATTATGCACGCAGAGTGGGTTATTTTAACGGTTATCGTTGTTGTTCTTGTTTCTAAATTTGTATCTGTCTTAGGAAAAAAACCGACAGAGAAAATGCAACTTATCTCAAAACAAACCGGACAGGTTTTTGAACTTATCGTTAAGGAACAACCTTTGCTTGCCGGAAAAGGAGGGACTAAAAAAAGCGATGATTTTGACGAAAACCTCTTTCTTATCGGCGCAAAAGAAATGTTTCATACAACTGTTAAAGCCTTTGCTCTTGCTGACAAACCTCTTTTAAAGAAGTTTTTAGCGCCTGATGTTTTTTCTTCTTTTGAAAAGGCAATTTCAAAACGTGAAAAACTGGGACAACAGATGGAGTTTTCGCTCATTTCCATTTGTTCTTCAAAAATCATTCGTGATGAAAAAAATCCGTTCAAAATAACGGTTGAATTTATTTCGGAACAGGTCAATGTTTTGCGTGATGCTACGGGTGAGGTTTTGGAAGGCGACCCTATGTTTATCGGAAAAGTATCGGATACATGGACCTTTGAGAAGAAAAAAGGGCTTCGCTCCGACTGGATTATCACAGCGACTAAAAGTGAGGCTCTCAATGCTTAAAAAAAGCCTTTTGGCTGTTTTTATTTTATTGTGTGCCTGCGCCCCTCGTGTAGATATAACGAAAGAATTTGCTTTGCAAAGAATCTCTTTTTCAGACATTTCCGGTTGGAAAAGTGATGCTTTTGATGAAGCCTTACCGGCCCTTCTGGAAACATGCAAAATGCCTAAGTCTCCTTGGGATAATTTTTGCAAGGGTTTATCCGAGTTAGACGGGGCTTCAAATAAAACCGTTCGCAAATATATTGAAAAGACACTTGTTCCGTATCAGGTTTATACTTACGGCGATAAAAAAGGTACTTTTACGGGGTATTACGAAGTTGCTATGAAAGGGTCGGTTATGCCGTCTGAAAAAAACAGAGTACCCGTTTACGGTATGCCGGACGATCTCGTTTTTGTCAATCTGAAACGTTTCGGCATTACGGCGGATAAAATGCAATTTGTCGGAAAAAATGATAAAGGAACACTTGTTCCCTATCCGACACGTGATGAAATTGAAAACACTATCATAGATGCGCCTATTTTAATTTGGATTGATGATCCCGTTGATGCTTTTTTACTTCATATTCAGGGTTCGGGACGGGTTGAAACGGAAGACGGTGTCATTCGTATCGGTTATGCCGGCAATAACGGACATGACTTTGTCGGTATCGGTTCTTTAATGAAAAAGGCCGGTCTTCTTCAAAACAATCTTTCCATGCCTGCCATTCGGGACTGGCTTCGTAAAAATCCGGAACAAGGAAAAGAAATTATGGCACAAAATCCCCGTTATATTTTCTTTAAAATCCTCTCTGCCGATGCGACAGGACCACTCGGTGCCATGGGCATTCCCCTGACAGCCGAAAGAAGTCTTGCCGTAGATACAAACTTTATTCCGCTCGGGACACCTTTGTTTTTAGATACCTATTCTCCTGACGGCAAAAAAATAAAACGTCTTGTTGTTGCACAAGATGTCGGTTCTGCGATTAAAGGTCCGATTCGTGGCGATTATTTTTGGGGATACGGCGAAGATGCTTTTCAAAATGCCGGACGGATGAAAAGTTCCGGTTCTTATGTTCTTTTGTGGCCCAAAGGAAAACTGCCACCGACAAAGTAGAGGAACTGACAATGCAAGATACAAGCCTTTGGGATGAATATAAAAAAAAGGTTGTGCCACTGGATCACGACAAAATTGCAAAAGAACAAAAAAAATGTTTTTTTGTCCGCTGGTTTGAACAGACACCGCCGGCAACACTTGACCTGCACGGTTTTACGGTGGAAGAGGCTTTTCATACCTTTAAATCTTTTCTGTTGAAACACAGAAAACTTCAAACAAAAAAGATAAGAATTATTACCGGAAAAGGGCTCCTCGGCAACGGACAAATCAAAAGGGAACTTCCTTTGTGGTTGGAAAGAAAAGATATCGCCCCTATGATTTTAAAAACAGAAACACCTCCTCTCAACAAGGGGGGCAACGGGGCTTTAATTATTTATTTAAGAAAAGAGAAAAAATGATTGTACTCGGCATTGAATCCAGTTGTGATGAAACGGCTTGCGCCCTCGTCAATGACAATAAAGAAATCCTTTCGTCCGTTGTTTGGTCACAGTATGATGAGCATCGGCGTTTCGGTGGTGTTGTCCC
>JAFQJY010000045.1 GCA_017414845.1 Alphaproteobacteria bacterium
ACGACCCGAAAAGACCGCTTAAAAAATTGGAGCGGGCGAAGACTGCCACAACAAAAAGAGTAAATGTTTACTCTTTTTTTGTGGATAAGCAATGAGACACGGAGAAGCAAGGGTGTGTAAACGCCCGCAGATGAGCCGATGTCGGAATTGGAAAAATTACGAAACAAGATGCCGGACTATCATCTGTATTGAGTTGTTGGTCGGAATTGATGAACCCGTAGGGTTCAAATCCCGCAGGTCGCATAACAGACTTGCCCAAAAGACACAATAAAAAAAACGACCTGAAAAGGTCGCTTAAAAAATTGGAGCGGGCGAAGGGATTTGAACCCTCGACATCAACCTTGGCAAGGTTGCGCTCTACCCCTGAGCTACACCCGCACGCTGTCAACGTTCTATTTTATGGCATATTTCAAAATGAAAAGCAAGTCCTTTTTTTAACTTTTTTTATTTATTTTATAACTAACTATAAAATAAGAATTATTTTCTGCGTTTTCCTTTTTTAAAAGTGTTTTTGAAACAGTATCTTATTTCTTTTCTTCGTGATATTCCTTTTCGGTATTGAGTAACCATATTGTTTCCTTATCAGGATTCGCCTTTTTAATATTATCGGCCGTTATCATAGCGCTTAAAACAGAATGATCCATATTATTATAATGGTGCATACCGTTTCTGCCCATCGGATAGAGGTTACCGATAGTATTTAAGAAATCCTTTATTTTCCCGAAATCTTTATAACTGCCGAAATATGCCGGATAGGCCTTATAAATTTTAAACGAGGTTCCACTGATAAAATTTTTCTTATCGGCGATACCCATTTTTTCAAGTTCTGTCATTATCAAACTTAAAAATTCGTCTTCGCTCATTTTCCAAATATCGTCTTTTTCATTACAGAAATACTCTAATGTCAGACAAACCTCATTTTTAACATCTTTCATCAAATAAGGGCTGAAATTATTGATAATTTCCATACGCCCCATTTTAACGCCTTTTTCCTGAATATAAATCCATACATCCGGAATAATGTCATTATATGTTTTTATGGCTGTTTTATTTTTAATTGTCAGTTTTTTTAATACGACGGCACCCAACCTCAAATCACGATACAAAAGCCCGTCAGAAACGGCTCTTACTTCTTCCGGAACGGCATCTCCCATATCGGTAATAAGTTCCTGTATCGGCATAGATGAAAGAAAATAATCACCGAAAACCTCTTCTTCTTTTCCGTCTTTATCTGCCACAACAACAGAAACGACCTTACCGTCTTTCACATTGATTTTTTTTACTGTTTTTCCCAAATGAATTTCAGCCCCTTTTGAAACGGCAGTACGAGCAATTTCTTCATACATTTGCCCTGCGCCGAGTTTAGGATAGAAAAAGGCGTCAATCAAACTGGTTTCTTTTGTTTTATGTTTTTTCCCCGAAAACATCTTGGATAAAATTTCCATAAAAATTTTACTGATAGAAATCCCCTTGATACGCTGAGCGCCCCATTCGGCAGAAATTTCACTGCATGAAATCCCCCACAATTTTTCCGTATAGTCTTTAAAAAATGTCAGATAGAGTTCCTTTCCGAAACGATTTATCAGAAAGTTTTCCAAATTTGTTTCTTTCTTTTTAAACACGAGGGATTTTCCGTAAGAAAAACCGATTTTTATCATTTTAAAAAGACCTAACCCGAAAATCGTATTCATAGATAATGTAACGGGATAGTCAAAAAACTTTTTAAGATAATAAATCCGTGTCAAGCGATTTCTTTTAAGCAAAACCTTATCCGTTTTTTCCGGATCAGGGGCGTTTTCATCCTTAGAAAGTTCCGGATTATGTTCTAATTCCACATCATCAAAAGTCGGTTTTCCCTGAAGCGGTAAAATTTCCTGCCACAAATTCAAAACTCTGTCTGATTTTGTAAAAAAGCGATGAGGGCCCAAGTCCACTTTATTTCCGGCAACCTCTCGTGTAGCACTGATACCGCCGATATAATTTTCTTTCTCATAAATAATCGGCTGTATATCTGACCCGTTGAGTAATTCATACGCTGCTGTCACACCGGCAGGACCGGCGCCGATAATAATCGCTTTTTTCATTTCTTTTTCTCCTTAAACGAAAAATGTTTGTGCAAAATATAAGTTAGAACCATTGCAATTGCCGTATAAAGCGTTTGAGCGTAAGGCGGATACATTTTATAAACCTGAACCAAAAAATTCAACCCGACAACATTAGCACCCCAAACAAACAGATATACTGAAACGCCTTTTAAATATTCAGCCTTAAAATTTCCTTTACTTCTGAACACATAATAGCGCATTGTCAATACAGACACATTGATACTGATAATATACTGACAGACAAGTGCCAGATTTTCCTTTTCCCAAAGCAAATAAAACAGTCCCCAATAAAGTCCGAGTGCAAAAACGGTATTAAATCCGCCAACGAGCAAATAACGTACTTTTTCGGGAAAAACCCGAAACCAAAAATCCTCTATCCCTTTATAACACTTTATAAACCACATGGCATCAGAATATCAGTTTATACATCTCTGTCAAGGATAAACTTATCTTCCGCCTCGCCCACGACCACGCATATCTTTACCACGACCTCTCCGAACAGAAAAACGTATCGGTTTGCGTTTCTTTTCTTTTTTCAACGGACGTTTATCGGCAACCTCTAAATCCAAATGAGGCACTAACGGACGCAAAGTTCCTTTCTTCTGACAAACAATCGGGGGTAAAGCCTCTCCTCGTAAATCTTTCTGCAAGCGCATGATATTGCTTTGCAGTATTTTAAGATAGGCTTTTGTCTTATCTGCATTTCCGATACCGTTACGCAGCTCTTCGTATTTTTTACGTTGCATTTTACGCAATTTTGCCAAATAAATCTTTTTAACTTCTGTCTCTGTCTGTTGTGGTGTTTTAAAGAAGTCATACACCTGTTTTGTATCGGCAATCAGTTTAAACCTTGGTATCGGCATATATAAAACACGCCCTTCATTCCTCTCATCTTTTGTAAAAGCATCAACAATCGGCAACATTTTATCAAACAGGCGCCGATTTAAAATCTGATGAGCCCGACGCTCTATCAAACAAAAGTTCCGAAATTCATTCTTTCCCCCAAAAGCAAGGGGTATGACATGGTGAACATCATACCCCTTTGGACAATAACCTTTTTTACAGTTAGCGATGGCTTCTTCATCAAAATGACCGTCTAAATATCCGTTTTCTGCCATATGACGAAGAAATTTTGCTTTAATGGAATCTCGGCCGTCGTGTCTGAATTCATGATTTTTCGTTTTAACATCTTTGGCATCCACACGCCGAACAGGAACATTCATCATTTGAAAACCTGTCAAGTGACGGGTAACGCCCCAGACCTGCTGCGTATCCGAATCCAAAACTTTTACAAGCATAGGCGCCTCCGTTGTTGTTTTCTTTCAGTTATACAACAACTGCATAAAAAAAGCAACTTTTTTTAATAAAAATTTAATTTTATTCTTCGGCGTTTTCTTGAACAGGCGCTTTTTCAAGCGTCAATTTCCGACGCATTTTCTTTTCTGAAACGACCGGCTCTTCCATAAACGGCAGGTTTTTAAGTGCAGAAGCCTCAGGCTCTGTTGACATCGGTTCTGTTTCCGGAACTTTCTTCTGACGCTTTTTAGGTTTACTCGGAACTTCGGTTTCCGGTTCTGAATTTTCCTGTTTTGAAACTTCTTCCTGATTTTCGGAAGTGACTTCTGTTTCCACAGACACTTCTTCCACCTGAGGAGCAGGACGTACAGGTTTCACCTCATTAGCGCAAGCCAACGCATAAACCCGAGTATAATGATCTGCATACTGCAACATCACCTCCGATAAAATCGGATCGTTATGACGCTGTTCTTTTGCCGCAGCCAAATACTTTTCAATCAACTGAGGTGCCGTTCCCCGTAAGCGTCCACAAGGGCCGGAACTGTCAAAAACCGTATTTTTTGTAATACTTATATTTCCACGATTAAACCGATTAAAGCGCCCACCGGAGCGATTTTTATTATTTGCCATATTCTTCTCTTTTGTTAAAAATTGTCCTTTTTCTTAAAGGATAGGCAAAGGCTTTTTTCCTTTGCACGGCTGATACTAGCAATTTTTTTAAAAAAACGCAAGTGTTTTTTGTTTTTTTTATAAATCCGTCACACCGACTTTCAAAAGAAGTTGACGTGCCTCACACTGAGGCATTCCGATAATCCCCGAATAAGAGCCGTTTATCTTCTCAATAAATCCCGCCATCAGACCTTCGGCTTTATATCCGCTACACCCCTCCCAATCATGACTTTTGACATAAGACATAATTTCCGTTTCAGTCATCGGAAGTGTTTTTATTTCTGTCGGGCAAACTTCCTGATAAAAACATCCCTTTCCGTCAGTAACACAAATCGCCGTCAATACAAAATGCGTTTTTCCCGAAAGCCTGTTCATAACGGCTGTTTGTTCCTCTTCCGTAGAGGCTTTTTGAATAATCCTATCATCTGCAACAACAATCGTATCCGCAGAAAGGACTATCCGACCTTTAAACCTTTCCGATACAGCCTTTGCTTTTTCAAGTGCCATCCGCATTACATAATCATAAGGCTTTTCATCCACAAACGGCGTTTCATCAATATCGGGCGAATAAACGTCATCAGGCTCAAAGCCGATTTGCCTTAAAAGAGCGAATCTGTCCTTTGAACCCGATGCCAAAATATAGTTTTTCTTTACACCCATAATTCAAGTGCTTTTGTTGCATTTGCTTTTTTGACATTTTCAATAAAGTCATCCAACAAAATACCGTTCTTTTGATTATTCTGACGATCACGAACGGAAATTGTACCGGAGTCAATTTCTTTATCCCCGATAATAACGGCATAAGGAATTTTCTGTCCGTGCGCTTCACGGATTTGATACCCGATTGTATTAGACTGTCTTTCCATTTCAGCACGAATACCGGCACTTTTGAGTTTTTGCAACACTTCGCCGGCAGCCTCACGATGTTTATCGGAAACAGGCAATACACGAGCCTGAACAGGCGCAATCCACACAGGGAATGCCCCTGCAAAATGTTCCGTAATCACACCAAAGAATCTTTCCAAAGAGCCATAGATTGTTCTGTGAATCACAACAGGCGTTTTTTCACTACCGTCTTTATCCACATATTTACAACCGAAACGACCGGCGAGTTGGAAATCCAACTGAATTGTTCCTGTTTGCCACTCACGACCTAACGCATCTTTCATCGCAATATCAACTTTCGGACCATAGAAAGCGCCGTCTTTTTCTTTAACGCCGTAGTTACCTTCACCACAATGTTTGTTTAAGATACGGCGCAAGGCAGCCTCTGCCCTGTCCCAAGTTTCAACTTCGCCGATAAAATCATCCGGACGCGTGGACAGTTTCATCTCATATTTTAAACCGAACAGTTTATAGAACGCATCAGCCATATTGAAAATACGTTCGTATTCTTCCTCAATCTGTTCTTCCGTAATAAAGATATGCGCATCATCTTGGTGGAACTCACGCACACGGAACATACCGTTTAAAGCACCGGAAGCCTCGTTTCTGTGTATCATATCCACATCAGAAAGACGAATAGGTAAATCTGCATAAGAACGTGTCTTTAAGTTAAACAAAAGCATCGTTGCAGGACAACTCATCGGCTTTAAGGCATAAACCTCGTTTTCTGCCATTTCCGTAGCCGTCAATAAATACATATCATCTTTATAATGATCCCAGTGACCGGAAGTTTCCCACAAAGAACGGGAATTCATCAGTGGACCTGCAAATTCCTGATACCCTGCTTTTTCATGTTCCTGACGCCAGTAATCCAACAAAATGTTGTACATTTTAAGACCCTTAGGCAACCAGTACGGACATCCCGGCGCCGTCGCATCAAAATAGAACAAATCAAGTACTTTACCGATTTTACGGTGATCACGTTTTTCGGCCTCTTCCAACATTGTCAGATAGGCCTTTAATTCCTTCTCAGTGGCAAATGCCGTCGCATAAATTCGTTGAAGCATCTCATTTTTAGAATCTCCACGCCAATAAGCACCGGCGACTTTAAGCAATTTAAACGCCTTACCGATTTTACCGGTAGACGGCACATGTGGTCCACGACACAAATCCGTATAATCGCCCTGCGTATAAACGGAAATTGTCGCATCTTCCGGCAAATCTTCAATAATTTGAACTTTATAATGTTCCCCTTTCCCCTTAAAGAAAGAGATGGCTTTTTCACGAGACCACTCTTCACGACGAACAGGTAAATCTCTATCCACAATCTCAGCCATTTTGGCTTCAATTTTGGCCAAATCATCAAAACTGAACGGTTCTTTTTTAGCAAAATCATAATAAAAACCGTTTTCAATTACCGGACCGATTGTTACCTGTGTCCCGGGGAACAGTTCCTGTACGGCTTGAGCCATCACATGAGAGGCCGTATGACGTAAAACTTCCATTCCTTCCGTCGTTTTTGTTGTCAGAATCGTCACGGTCGCATCCGTCGTAATCGGTGTATAGACATCTACGGGTTTATCATTGACAACAACAGCCAGTGCGGCCTCGGCCAAACGTGGGCTGATTTTTGAAGCGATATCCAGTCCTGTCACCGGCGCTTCAAAAGAAAGCACGGAATTATCCGGAAGTTTAATTTCAATCATTTTATTTCCTCTGTTTTAAATTATTAGGGTTTGGATTGTATCAAAGATTTCACTTTCCGTCAAGGCTTTAAGGACCTGTTTGATAAAAAAATAAAAAAAGATATCCGAAAAGATATAAACATTTTAACGAAAAAGAAACTATCTGTATGTTATGGTAAATCTCCCAAAGGAGATAAAAAATGAAAGAATGTATTTTACAAGACTCAGAGCGTCAACCTTGCGAGGTCTGGACTCGTGTCATGGGGTATTTTCGTCCCGTCAATCATTTTAACAACGGTAAAAAAAGCGAATACAAAGAACGCAAATGGTTTATTGAATCAAAAGCAACAAAACCATTGAAAAGGCGGTTAGTCGCTTGAAAAACGTTCTTGTTTTTACGGATGGCGGATGCAGTGGCAACCCCGGCATTGGCGGTTGGGGTGCTCTGCTCCGTTATGGAAAACACGAAAAAGAATTATCGGGTAGTGCACCGAATACAACGAACAATCAAATGGAATTGACTGCCGTTATCAGAGCGCTTTCGGAACTTAAAGAACCTTGTGAAGTTATGCTTTATTCCGATAGTCAATATGTCATAAAAGGAATGACGGAATGGCTTATCGGATGGAAGAATAAAGGGTGGAAAGGTGCTGATAAAAAGCCTGTAAAAAACCTTGAATTGTGGCAGGAATTAGATGCTTTATCTCAAAAACACCGCATCACTTGGAACTGGGTTAAAGGACACGCCGGTCATCCGGAAAATGAACGGGTAGACGGTTTGTGTCAAAAAGAAATTGCTCAATTGTCGTCTGAAATCTCCTCTTGAAAAGACGTGAAAAAGACGCTATATAAAAAAGAAAAAGGAGGATACCTATGTCAAACATTCTGATTATCAACGGACATCAAAAAACAGATTTTTCTGAGGGGCTTTTAAATAAAACGCTGACAGAAGAAACAAAAAAATTTCTTTCCATTCGGCACTTAGTTAAAGAAACAGTTGTGGAAAACGGCTATGATGTAGAACGAGAACAGGAAAAGTTTAAATGGGCGCATGATATCATTTTCCAATACCCGATTTACTGGTTTTCGGCGCCCTCATTACTGCAACAATATATTCAGGATGTTTATGCCTACGGTATCTTTTATGCCTTTTCATCAGAGGGATATGGAAAAGGAGGTCTGCTTAAAGAACGACGCTTTATGCTTTCTACGACATGGAACAGTCCGAGAGAGGCTTTCGGTCACGATTTTTGGGAAGAGTGTGCCGAGCCAAAAGACGCCCTGATAGCGATGAGGAAAACACAGGAATTTGTCGGACTTAAAGAAATCCCGATGTTCTCATGCCATAACGTCGTCAAAAAACCGGACGTAGAAACCTACCTCACCGAACTTAAACAACATTTGGACAGGTATTTTTAGGATTGCCGCTCATTCCCGAGTTCTATTATACCAATAGCCCTGACGAAATTTTTTTACAACCCGTCTTCCGTTTTCCAAAGACCAACCCTCCCCGTGCGCCTTATCATTTTCAACGGGAATTTCCAGAATCTGCCGTCCCTGTCGGTCATATTCTCTGTAAACCCCGTTCATTTTACCATTGATGTACGTATATGTTGACTTTCTAATCCGTGTTCCCTCGTAATACTCTGTATAGTTCCGAGTACCGGTACTGACTCGGTTCCGATTTGTATCTATAT
>JAFQJY010000046.1 GCA_017414845.1 Alphaproteobacteria bacterium
ACGGATGACAAAAATCCGACAGATAAACCGTTGGACGGTTTTAAGCCCAGTGTTCCCGTTGTCTTTTGCTCTTTCTTTCCCTTAGATTCCAGTGAATATGATACCTTAAAAGAATCGCTTGGAAAACTTCAACTGAATGATGCCAGTTTCCATTTCTTACCTGAAAAATCCATGGCACTCGGACAGGGGTTCCGTTGCGGTTTTCTCGGCCTGCTTCATATGGAAATTATTCAGGAACGTTTAGAGCGTGAATTTAATCTGGATTTAATTACGACAGCGCCTTCTGTTGTTTATAAAATTCATTTAACAAACGGCGAATCGTTGGAACTTCATAATCCGGCTGATATGCCGAACGTAACGGAAATTGCGCAAATTGAAGAGCCTTGGGTACGAGCGACGATTATGACGCCTGATACCTATTTAGGTTCTATATTAGGTCTTTGCTCAGAAAGACGTGGTGTACAGGAAAACCTGACCTATGTCGGCAATCGGGCTATGGTTGTTTATCGCCTGCCACTCAATGAAATTGTCTTTGACTTTTACGACAGACTGAAATCTATGTCTCAGGGATATGCCAGTTTTGACTACGAACTCATTGAATATCAGGAAAGCGACCTTGTTAAAGTCAGTATTCTCGTCAACGGTGAAAATGTAGATGCTTTATCATTTCTCGTCCACCGTTCTCAAGCCGAACGTCGGGGACGACAAATTTGTGAACGACTGAAAGACCTGATTCCGAGACATCAGTTTAAAATTCCTATTCAAGCAGCCATCGGCGGAAAAATTATTGCCCGAGAAGATATTTCTGCTTACCGGAAAGACGTAACGGCAAAATGCTACGGCGGAGACATTACCCGTAAGAGAAAATTGCTTGAAAAACAAAAAGAAGGAAAGAAAAAAATGCGCCAATTCGGCAAGGTGGAAATTCCTCAGTCTGCGTTTATTGAGGCTCTCCGTATCGGCGAAGAATAGAAGGATAAAAAAATGGCTTTACTTGAAATTAAAAACTTACATGCAGGCATAGACAATAAAGAAATCATCAAAGGGCTTTCTCTGACCATAGAACCGGGGACAGTTCATGCCATCATGGGACCCAACGGCAGTGGCAAAAGTACATTGTCCAACATTCTTGCCGGACACAGCGCCTACACGGTATCTGAGGGAGAAGTTCTGTTTAAAGGCAAAAACCTACTTGATATGAGCGTAGATGAGCGTGCTAACGAAGGTCTGTTTTTAGGCTTCCAATATCCGACGGAAATACCGGGTATTTCCTATGCTGCTTTTTTGAAAGAAGCCCTCAATGCTAAACGAGCCTATTTAGGGCAAGAACCTCTTGACATGATTTCTTTCATGAAACGCCTGAACATTCGAGCGCAGGCTTTAGGTGTTACGCAGGAAATGTTAAAGCGTTCCTTAAATGTTGGTTTTTCAGGAGGAGAAAAAAAGCGTATGGAAACGCTTCAAATGGCTTTTTTAGAGCCTGACTTTTGTATCTTGGACGAGATGGACTCAGGCCTTGACATTGATGCGTTAAGACAGGTTTCCGAAGCCGTCAATGTCATGAGAGAAAGCGGACGTTCATTTTTACTTATTACGCATTATCAGCGTTTATTGGATTATATTGTGCCTGATGTTATTCATGTTTTTAAAGACGGAAAAATCATTGAAACCGGCGATAAAACTCTGGCTCTTAAACTGGAAGAAAAAGGCTATGCAGATTATCAATAAAACCCTTTTCAATCCGACCGGCGACTTGTCTTTTTGCGTAAAGAAAGACGAGAATTTGAATCTGTTTATTTTGATGAACGGAAGTAATTGTCGTTTAACTGTCCGGCTTACCGAAGAAACGGCCGAGTGTCATTTAAATGTCGTTTATTTAAGTGATACGGCACATGAAAACATCATTAAATGCCGAATGGAACACTTAGCCCCTCATACAAAGAGTTATCAGGATGTCAAAGGCGTCGCCACCGGAAAAACAAAGGGGGTTTTTGAAGGCGTTATTCACATTGAAAAAGACGCCCAAAAATGCGAAGGCTACCAAAAACATGCGGCTGTTTTGTTATCTGATGATGCAACGATTAAAGCCGTTCCCGAACTCAATATTTATGCTGATGATGTTATGTGTTCTCACGGATCTGCCGTCGGTCCTTTAGATGAGGAACAGATATTCTATTTAATGGCTCGGGGGATAGAAGAAAACAGGGCCAAAGAAATGCTCCTGACCGGTTTTCTGTCTGAAAATCTGACAGACGATATGCAAAATGATGTCAAAAAATGGATAAAAGAACATGTATAAAAATGAGTTTGCCGTTTTTGATGATTTGCAAAATGGGAAAGAGTTAGTTTATTTAGACTCTGCTGCTTCGGCATTAAAACCGAAAGCCGTTATTGAAGAAATGGCTGAATTTGCCTCAAAACATTATTCCAATGTTCATCGGGGCGCTTATTACCTGTCGGAAATGGCAACAGAATCCTTTGAACAGGCTCGTAAAACGATTGCCTCTTTTATCAATACAACCGATAAAAATATTATTTTTACACGGGGGGCGACAGACAGTATCAACCTTGTTGCAGGGACCTTCGGAAAAACACTTAAAGCCGGTGATGAAATTGTTTTATCTATTGCCGAACATCACTCTAACATCGTTCCGTGGCAAATTTTACGGGAGGAAAAAGGCATTGTCCTTAAATGGATTGACGTAGATGAAAACGGACTTTTAAAATGGGATTCTTTTGAACGGGCTTTAACGGAAAAGACAAAACTTGTTGCCGTTACGCAAATGTCTAATGTTTTGGGGACGTTTTTCCCTATTAAAGAAATAACAAAAAAAGCACACGCAATCGGAGCAAAAGTACTTATTGACGGATGTCAGGGTATCGTTCATACCAACGTTGATATTCAAGATATCGGATGCGATTTTTATGCTTTTTCGGGACATAAACTTTACGGTCCGACGGGGATAGGTATTCTCTATGCTTCCTGTGATTTAATGAACACGCTCCCTCCCTTACAGGGTGGGGGGGATATGGTTCGTTCCGTCAGTTTTGAAAAAACGGTTTATGCAGAAAGCCCTGCCCGATTTGAAGCCGGGACACCTGCCATTATTGAGGCTATCGGTCTTGCCAAAGCCATTGAGTGGTTAAAAGCACATTCAAGAGAGCATGAGAAAGAAGTTATGAATCTGCTCAAAGAAAAACTTGCCGAGATAGAAGATATTATTTCGCTCGGGCAACTGGACACGAAAGAAAGTCTTGTTTGTTTTAATATGAAAAATATTCATCCGCAGGATTTAGCCTTTATTTTAGATAAGCAAGGTGTTGCCGTTCGTGTCGGTCATCACTGTGCCCAACCGATAACGGAACATTTTGGTGTCACGGGTTCTGTTCGTGCATCGCTTGGTATTTATAATGACGAAGAAGACATTGAGCGCTTTATTCAAGCACTCCAAAAAGCAAAGGATATGTTGTTATGACGGATTTAAACAAAATTGTAGAATTACAGGAAATTGCATCCTCTGACTTTCATGCGAAAGCCGGAACTGCTCTGCCCGACGGTTCGGTCATTGCCACACAAGACGCTGTTATAGAGGCTCTTCGGACGGTTCAAGACCCTGAACTAATGCTGGACATTTACAGTTTAGGTATGATTTATAAAATTGATATTTCCGAAAAAGGAAACGTAGATATAGAAATGACACTGACTTCCCCTCTTTGTCCGATTGCCGGAGAAATGCCCATGATGGTGGCAGAGGCTGTTGCAAACGTCTCCGGTGTCGGTCTCGTTGATGTCAAATTGGTTTGGGATCCGCCTTGGACACTGGACAGACTTAGCGATGAAATTAAACTGATACTCGGTATTTAACAGAATAACCCTGTTTAAAATTTCATTATTCTCAGAATAAAAATAACACTTCATATCTTCCTGATTTGAAAAAATTTTTTGTTTCGGATATTTTTTTGTTTACTTTTTTGTTAAAAGATGTTATATAGAAAAAATCTGACTAAAATGAAAGGAAACTGCCATGAATACAAGAAAAGCATTATCAGCCTCTGCGGCTTTTATTTTAGGAGCAGCCGTTGCCGCTCCGACGGCTATTTGGACGTGGGAAAATGTCAAACCGAAAGAAGTAAAAGTACAGTCCTCTGTTCCTACCCCGACGCCTAAGGAAGAAAAGGAATCGTCTAATCCCGTTTCGGCAGTTTCGCAAACGCCCTCCGAAAAAACAGCGACTCCTCGTGCGCAGGAAACACCTACACCTCAGGTACAAACATCGGCAACGAATCCACAGCCTCAAACACCGGAGACAGCCCTTGAAATTGTTCCGGAACGACCTGTTGTTCGGGAACGTGTTCATGTCTATCACAGACCCGCAACAACAATTTTCGGTTATGAATTAGACCCCGAAAGAATTATCGCTACATTTGAATCGGGTGAAAAACATATTTACACATACAGACAAGTCCAACATGACAATTCCAGATGTGCAGAATTGGCTACGTTTGAAAGACGTTCTGCCAATCCGACTTTGGCGCCTTTTTATAAAGGTCCATTAGAACACGCCCCGATTAAAGCCTTTACAGGTCACAGACACGGACAAAAATTCCACATGCCTGAGGGCATTCAATTTACGGCTCCGGAACATGGTTTTCACCACCCGGAACCGACACCCGCTCCTGTCGTTGTAGAGCAACCTGCGCCGACAGTTGTCGTTCAGCAACCGAAACCCGTTGTTATTCAGCAACCTGCACCGACAGTTGTCGTTCAGCAACCGAAACCCGTTGTTATTCAGCAACCTGCGCCGACAGTTGTCGTTCAACAACCGAAACCCGTTGTTATTCAGCAACCTGCTCCTGTTTATGTTGCCCCGACACGTCCGAACTCTTATATCGTAACACCGACGCATACACATTGCACATCACGTCATCACGGGCATCATCATCATTCTTGCAGAACAGGATATACATTGCGTCCAAGTTCCTATGTCGTACCGATGGGACAGACAACGCCCTATTTCAGTAATCTGACTTACAGAGTGCCGACAACAACGTATGTAAGACCACAAGTTCACTATGTTCAGCCGAGCATAACTTATGTAAGACCACGTGTTCATTATGTTCAGCCGAGCGTAACTTATGTAAGACCACGTGTTCATTATGTTCAGCCGAGCGTAACTTATGTTCGCCCACGAGTTCGTTATGTTCAGCCGACATATCGTTATGTTCAACCGACACGTGTACATTATTCCTATCGGTATGTAGAAAGGCATCATCCGACAACGGTTCGTGTTGTCAGACATGACTATCGTCCGCACAGAGTTATCAGACATCACGGATATCACGGACATGACAGACACGTTCGTCATTACAATTATGTCCACGTGCGTTAAAAAAATAAAAAAAGTTCTTGCAAAGGCAAAAATAGTATGCTAAAAACAAGAACGTTTTAAGGGTGCGTAGCTCAGTTGGTAGAGCAGCTGACTCTTAATCAGCGGGTCTGGAGTTCGAGCCTCCACGCGCCTACCAAATAAAAAAAACCGTTCCGAAAGGAACGGTTTTTTTTATTTGGTGGTGTATGGAGAGCGAGAACTCCGGATGAGTTCGGATTGCAAATCATCCGATAGGTAGGATTTGCAACGATGTCGCTTGCGACAGTCCCGAGTAGAACACTGCCCCTAAAAAAATAAGACGATGGACTATCGTCTGTATTGAGTTATTGGTCGGAATTGAAAAAAAGGGACAATATCCGCCTATTAAAATTACGCCCCGTTGCCGTTCCGAAAGAGCATTTTTTATTTATATGAAACACAAAATCGAAAAATCATCATTAGAATAAATTTTATATTGCCTTTTATTTTACACATGTGTAAAATAAGTACGCTTGGTTATTTATGCCCGCCAAGCTAGGATTTAGTACTCCGAAAATCCGTAAGGGCAGAATATACAATAATCTGTCGGCATCCGCCAAGAATGACTCCTATGTCGTCATCTTTGGGTGGATGCTTGCCGAATAAGGTATCCACCCCAATAAGGCAAGACTATTTTTCTTACGGACTATAGGTACTAACATCCACCCACCTAAAGGGAACAATTTGGGCTGAAAAGGTGTTGGATGATGTTTTTATTTTTTGTGCTTTGCCTGTTTTATGCTTTACCTGCGTTTGCGCATCAAGCCATTGTTCCGTTAGTGAGCATACAAGACGGCGATACTTTTACGGTACTGCTTCACGGAGAAACAACAAGTGTCAGATTAAAAGACATAGACTGTTATGAAACACGAAGAAGTAAACGTGCTTACTTTCAAGAGAAATACTATCAAAAGCCATTGAATGAAGTTATAAGACAAGGTGAAGAATCTAAACAAAAACTGACTGAATTACTTAGCAAAACCAAAGAAATCCGAGTTGAGTGGGAAAAAAGAGACGGCTTTTGTCGTATTTTAGGACAAGTTTATGCAGACAACATCCATGTCAACGCTTATATGCTTGAATACGGCGGATGTAAAGCATATCTTCCTTTGAAATAAATTGGTTCAAACGCTACTTCTAAAAAGAAGTTTTTTTATTTAGAAAGCCAGAACCAGATTTTAATTCAAATCATAAAAAAGACTTGCAAACGAAAAAAAAACGTGCTACAAGGACTTATCCTTGCGCTTGTAGCTCAGCTGGATAGAGCGTCGCCCTCCGAAGGCGAAGGCCGTGAGTTCGAATCTCGCCAAGCGCGCCAGTTTCTTTCAAATTTTTATATTCCCGTCAAACAGTGTTCTGTTCAGGCAGAACGATTTTAATCTTTCTGATTTTTTATTTGTGCTAAGCGCAAAGTATCGGTGAGTATTCCATTCCCCTGAGAATTTGGAATTTTGGGAGGAAGAACTGCTTCTTTCTGTTGAGATTGGCTTGGAATGTTAGGCGATTTTACACCAAAATACGCGCTTAGTCTTTTATCGCTTGCAATATATTTATCAACACTGTCAAACTCTCCTTGTCGCATACAAGACCGAATAATTTCGTTTTCTGCCAAATCCTGAGGTGTTACGTTTTTCTTTTCCATAAGTCTTGAAAATTCAGACAATTGTTCCTTGGAAAACTCCGGTTCTCGTGTCAATTCACAGGATAATTTTAAAATCTCTGCATCCGTTTGCGGAATCAAAGATGGATTTTGGGCATACCGTTCCAACTTTTTATATGTGTTCGGCATAACATACGTCATTGTTCCACCTTGAATATCTTGCCGTCTTGATTTATCATCTTTCCCATATAATCTGCTTAAAGTATATCCGATTGTCGAACGTTGGTGATTATAGACATCAAACACGGCTTGAGCATATTTCGGATGTTCTTTTATAATTTTTAACAGCGCAAACGCATCGCATTTACGTTCATCCGTTGTCCCTAAAGCTGTATGAACGCTTTCATGATAAAGACCTCGCTTATAAAGAATCTCAAAACGTTCTTTTTCCGGTATTTTCATAAAACCTTTGCTTTGCTCTTGCGGAACATCTGCCGTACTTCTCGGTTTAACGGAAAGCAATCGGATATCTCCGATATGTTTGTCAAAAAAATTCGTATTTGTCTGAGAATCTTCATAAACCGTACCGGCATAAAACTGCGCTCTTGTTACGTGACTATCTTTATCATAATCAAATACCACCTCGTCTTTATCTTTCTCGTAAGAAAGTCCGTCAACACCGTTTTGTTTCAAAAAATCAAAAACAACCCTCGCTTTTGCCTCTGTATCACTCATCTGAGGATTTTGCGATTTATAACCATCAAACGCCTGACGAAACGATACTGCATTCATAACAGCGATATTTGAAGATGAAGATTTTCCCATTGTTCCCAAATTATAGTTTTCATCCTCTTTATTTTCAGGAAACTCTCCACGTTCGCTTAGCCCCTGCACAACAGATGCAAGATGATTAGGATATGCTTGATATCGTTTTATAAATTCGTCGTAAAATTGTTCGCTATCCATCCGGAAACCTTTCTGACACATGTTTTAATTGAATTGTATCACGTATTTATAAAAGCGACAAGATTTTTCGTCCTATAAGTCTCCGAACAGAAACAAAAAAGACATTATAATCCCTTTTCCATAAACAGATTCAGACGTTCGGCAAAAGAGGCCGTATCTTTAATCGGCTCGCCCTCTATGGCACGTGCTTCATCATAAAGAAGCAGTACGGCATTTTGAACAATCTCTTCATCCTTTTTATCCAAAATATTCTGTGCCAATTTTTTGACAAGAGGATGTCTCGGATTGAGTTCTAATATCCTTTCGGACGGATAGGCCTGTGCTTGCCCGTGCTGTTTCATCAAACGTTCTAAATGAATACTCATTTGTCCTGCGCCGGCAACAAGCGCCACTGGGCTTTTGTAAAGTCTGTCCGTCAACCGAACATCATTGATATCCGTTCCTAAAATTTCCTTCACTTTTGCAGTTAAAACTTTTTGCAAAGCCTCATCCAACGGCTCTCCCGTCAGTTCCGATATCGGTTTGACTTTTTCCACATCCGAATCAGGATTTGTTACACTGCGTACTCCTTTTCCATCATATTCTCTGAACACTTCCGGCCAAAATTCGTCAATCGGATCAGACAAAAGCAACACTTCTATACCACGAGCCGTAAATCCCTCTAACTGTGGACTGTTTTTCAATGTATTGATATCATCGCCCGTAATGTAATAGATATTTTTTTGTTCTTTCGGCATCCGTTTTACATAGTCTGCAAAAGTCGTCAAGCCCTCTCCCTTTGACGAGGCAAACCGGCAAAGTTCTGCAATTTCCTTTGTATGTTCTTTATCCTCATAAAGTCCTTCTTTAAAGACAATGCCAAACTGTTTCCAGAACGTCTCATAACTTTTTTCATCTTTGGCTTTTTCTTTGAGTTCGTTCAAAACTCTTTTTTCTATACCGGTTCTTATTTTCGTCAAAACAGGCGTGTACTGTAAAATCTCACGAGAAACATTAAGCGGTAAATCCGTCGTATCCACGACCCCTTTGACAAAGCGCAGATAATGAGGCAACAACTCCGTCACTTCGTCAGAAATAAAGACACGATTGACATACAGATTTAAAGAAAACTTTTTATCCGGCTGAAATAAATTAAACGGTGCCTGTGACGGAATAAACAAAAGTCCCGTATATTCAATAACGCCCTCTGCCTTATAATGAATTGTTGCATACGGTTCATCAAAACTTTTAGAAATTTGCCTGTAAAAATCCCGATACTGTTCCGGCGTGATATCTGCTTTATGCCGTGTCCAAAGTGCTGATGCCGTATTAAGCGTTTCCGTTTTGCCGTTCGTATCTAAAATAACAGGAACATCTATATGATCCGAATAAGAACGCACGACGAAACGCAAACGAATCGGATCAAGGTATTCCTCAAAATCCTTTTTCAAATGCAAAATAACGGAAGTTCCCTGTGGTGCATTGGCATACGGTTCTACCGTAAATCCTGTCTTCCCGTCAGAAGTCCATTTCCAGCCTTGTTCATCTCCGATTTTTTTAGAAATAACCTCTACCTTTTCGGCAACCATAAAAGAGGCATAAAAACCGACACCGAATTGTCCTATAAGACCTAAATCTTTCTTTTTATCGCCCGTTAAATGCGAGGCAAATTCAGCCGACCCCGAATGAGCGATTGTACCGAGGTTTTCGGAAAGTTCAGCCTCATTCATACCGATACCGTTATCTCTGATTGTCAATGTTTTTGCTTTTTTATCCGGCAATAATTCAATCTTAAAATCTTTTGCATAAGAGGCAAACTCAGGATGTGTCAAGACAGCATACCGAAGTTTATCGCACGCATCCGACGCATTTGAAATGAGTTCACGCAAAAAAATCTCATTATGCGAATAAAGGGAATTGACAACAATATCCAGTACTTTACCGACCTGTGCCTGAAAAGGCTTCATTTGTGCATTTAATTCAGTCATAATAACTCTCCTTATTTAATATCTTTCTATGTTATAGGACTAAGCCACATCAAAAATCAAGAGCGTTTTTTAAAATAGGGCTTGCATTATTCATTTCTTTGGAGTAAATAAAGAACTGTTTTAAACTTTTAAAGGAGAATAACAATGAGTTCAGTAGTAAATGATTCTTGCGTTTTGTGCAAAAGCTGTGTGGAAGTTTGCCCTGTCAGTGCTTTCCATGAAGGCGAAACACAAGTTGTTGTTGATCCGGATA
>JAFQJY010000047.1 GCA_017414845.1 Alphaproteobacteria bacterium
AGGACGATACGCATCACCGCTGGCAGGTAATTGTACCCCTGCCGTATCAACATAAACAGGTACCGTATATCCGTAAAAGTAAAGTACGTAATCTCCCTTTTCCGGATGCAAATAATCAGCACCGGAATTCCCGATTAAAAAACCACCCACAAGTTCATTGATCTCTGCTTCACTCAATTTTTCAAATTTAGCACTTACAGCCGATGTATAATTTCCGCTCCCGTCCTGCAGTCCGAGTTTAGATGCGATTTTCTCTTCATAAGTCTGAATATATGCACTCATTGCATCCTTAATCGACCGCATTTCAGTTGCGACATTGATACGTGTCACCTCCTCGTTACGTCTGGACACCTGTTTAAAGAGCATCGGTGTAATCAAAGATATGAGTGCCAAAACGGCCAAAATCTCAATCATCAAAGAACCTTTTTCATATTTTTTCATTTTTCATTCTCCTTTACTTCTGAAATGTCGGATAAATCAACTCTGCCGGCGCCTCACGGGTATCATAAGTAGCAAAAAGACGCGTAATACACACAAGGACATCAGGTTCGTTGACCTGTTCCTCAACCCATTTTGCAACAACAACCGGAACTGTAACTTTGCTGTGTCTCGTGTTATCCAAAGAATACCTTGAACCGGGCTGAAAATCTCCATCCTCGCCGGTTTTTTCAATCATTGCGCCACATTGTGTCCGTAAATTGACCTGCGTATAACTCTTATTCCGTTTTCTTAAACTTTCTTTCTCTGCCTCGCTCAATTCAGGTGGATTATAGTTCATTAAAAACATCTTCTCCCCCAACTGCCTGATTGCCAAATAAGACTCTGTTGTCGGCAATCCGACAAACGTAACCAGATAATCAGATGTTCCTTTTTTTGTTGTTCTTGTTCCCGAAGAATTTGCCTCCCCGCCAAAATCAACGGCGCATGTATTTAAAAACTTACCGGTTTCATTATCCACGCAAAGAATCACACTTTTAATTTTAGCGTTTGACCCCAACGTATAAACATTTCCCCCAGCTTCACCCGGACGCAAAAAATCAGTCATATAACTGAATGAAGGCGTGATGTAATAGATATTTCCGACCTGTGTTTCCAAACCGGAGGAACCGGTTCTGACGGCATGATTATAAGCCTCCTGCCCTGTTGCCAAACTTTTAACCGTTGATGCCTTCAAAGCAGATAAATGCTGATGAACCAATATATCTCCGTAATAATTTGACCACGGCTTATCAACCGTTTTGAAAGCATCTGTTCTCGGAAACATCGCATAGAACAGAATAGATACGACAAAAGTAACTATAACAAGCCACGAGAACATAAAAAAAACCGTCCTTTCTTTTTTTTATTCTAACACATTTTTATTCATTATAAAAGTATTTTTTTATTTTAAAGCAGGAAATACTTGAAAAAAAGAAAAAAATAAGATATAACCCTTCCAAAAGGAAAGCAAAATGAAATGTTTATTTCTGGGCGATACGGTCGGAAAAGCCGGAAGAGACGCCATTCGGATATATTTACCCGAGATAAAAGAAAAACTGCAACCGGACGTTATTATTGCCAACGTTGAAAATGCTGCACACGGGTTTGGACTGACCCCTAAGACCTATGAGGCATTTAAGCGATTTGGCGTTGACGTGATGACAATGGGAAATCACACCTTTGATAAAAAGGATATTTTCCCTTTGCTTGAAAAGGAAGAAAAACTTATTCGCCCTCTCAATTATCCGGAAGGGACTATCGGACGAGGTTTCTGTATCCACACGCTTTCTGACGGCAGAAAAATCGGCGTTGTTCAAGTTATGGGACAAATTTTTATGCGAGAAATATCTTCCCCTTTCAAAGCAATGGAACTTTTTTTAAGCGAATATACACTGGGTAAAAACCTAGACGCCATTATCGTAGACTTTCATGCAGATGCAACCTCCGAGAAAGTCGCTCTCGGACACTTTTGTGACGGGAAAGTTTCTCTTATCGCCGGCACACACACCCATATTCCGACGGCAGACGCCCAAATTCTGTCGCATGGAACAGGCTACATCACCGACGCCGGTATGTGTGGTGATTACGATTCCGTCATCGGCATGCAAATACAAACCGTTATGCCTCGGTTTACGGGGGAGCCTCGTTGCCGAATGGAACCTGCCGAAGAAAAACCGACACTTTGCGGTGTCTTTATTGAAACAGATGACACAACGGGTTTGTGCCAAAACATTAAACCGATTTGCTTGGGATACCGTCTTATCAACAGGATTTAAAAAAATATTGACAAAAAATATTTTTCTGTTATACTGAACTTATAAGACGTAGAAAAGGAGACAAAAATGCCGATAAACGCTTTTGACAGAGTTCAACAACTTCTACTCGGAACCGTAACGGAAATGGGATTTATCAACGCTGTTTTAGGTTCAAAAACAACAACGGTTTCCCGAGGAATACGTGAGGGAAAAGATGTCAACGGTCTTTATCCTGCGCCTGATTTTGTGAAAAAAACAGTTCATCAACACGCCTTTATCGGATACAAAACAAAATCCCCCGACAATCCCGAACGTCAAAGCGACAAAGAAAAAATGCGTGCCGTAGACAGTTTGAAAGTTTCTCCGCTTATGTGTGTTTTAGACCCGTTTTATATTCCGAGGCTACCGTCAAGTTCATTTGAAAAGCGCAAAAAAACGTTAGATTTATTGCTCAAACATGGTGCTGACATCAATCGTGAAATCGGTGATTTTTCTCCTGTAAAAACGATACTCACCTCCAAAGATATCAGAGAATGGACACATCAGACAAAAGGGGCAAAAAATATTTTTGAATTGATTGACTGGAACAAAAAAATCAAAGGAACTCTCCCCGCAGAATTTTTAATGCGTAATTTAAGAGCAACGCCTCCGATGATTAAGAAAGCCATAGATAAAACAAAAGATAAGACGGCCTTACTTATTCCTGCGATTAAGAATCGGGATATTAAAACGGTGGACGAAGTTTTAAAAGCAGGTGCCGATATCAATAAACCGAATGACAACGGCGAACGACCTTTGGAAGTAGCGCTGGAATTAGGTGCCAGTGCTCCGGAAATGACCGATTTTATTTTAAGCAAAGGAGCAAGTTCTTCTTATAAAACATCCGGCGAAATGCAAAGTACTGTTTGCAAAGACGGTATGCTGGACAGCGGATACGGATTTGAATTATTAGAGCGTATGGGTATTAAACCGGATATGCAAAATGCCGAATTTCAGGCGAATGTTGAGAAAATGTTTAAGACGGGACGTTCATCGCACAAAACCATAGAAACATTAAAAAACAACGGCTTTGATTTTGATAAAAAAGATAAAGACGGAACGCCTTATTTAATTTTAGCAACCCAAAATCCGAATTTTGACGGACCGGCTTATGATAAACTTCTCAGAACAGGCGTTGATTTAAATGCAACGGACACGGACGGGAAAACGGCTTTGGATTATGCCGACAGAGGGAAACGTCATGCACTTACACTGGCTTCATTTGAGGAAAAAGAGAAAAAGAAAACGGCGCAAAATCCGACAACTACGGCCATGATGGCAGGGCATATCGGCAATTCAAGATAACTTTAAAGCCCGTATGAAACGGGCTTTTTTTAGTACTTTATTCTCTACTTTTTGTACCATTTAAATTAAAAAGCACGTAAAGAATTATCCTGCACGAACCACATTTAAAACCTGTTCTACCCGACGGCTCGGTGTTGCCGGAGGTGTTTGAGGAATCCCTGTTTCATATTTAGCCAACGAACGACGATAATATGTCAATACAAACAATCTTGTCGCTGATGATAAACCGCTTTCCTGTTTAGCATCATCTATTAAAGAGCACAGTTTATACAAACTGATGTTTTCCCGTTTACAAATATCTGATAACGCTTGCCAGGTTTCTCTATCTAAACGCATACTTGTCCGACGACCGTTTACAACTACATTTTTGCATAAGAGCATTTTTTCCTCCTTCTTTTTACTCTTTACCCTGCTGTCTTTATGTACCGACAACAGCCTTTAATATAGAGAGCAACATATTAAATGACAATCTTTTTAATACAGATTTTCTCTTTTTTTGTTTAAGTTGTTGTTTATTATATGTTTTATTTTGAAAGAACGATTACAACCGTATGTTTTACGCAATGCAAAATTATGTCGTTATCATATACACTTTGAAAAGGAAGTTTGGAACGCCCTGTCGGAAAGTTGTAAAGAGCAAAACATTTCTCTGAACACCCTCTGTTCACAGATAGAGAAATCAAAAGATACGAGCCCCCCCTCTTTTATATACATCTTCCTCAATTTAATTTTGGGTAATACGGATTAGAAGCCTCCCACGAACAATCTCCACTATCATCATAACAAACCTCATAACTACCGCCACAGAGACAAGCCCATTCTTGCTCTCCATAGTCCATCATCGTAAACAGACATCCCTCATACCTATATTTTCCTGTACCATTTATAGAAGCATCCTTCGCTAAATCAGAAATTGCCTCTTTTTCATAAGCGTTACATATAGAACACTCACGATCATGATGACAACACGTTTGACCAACCATCATTCCCGAACATTCACACTCACCTATTGTTTTTCCGCATTCTGTACTTTCGGAACAACACCATGTGTTCTCCCCTTCCCCGCAGACTTTTTCTCCCATTTCACAAACAGCGCATCCTGTTTCATCTTCATTGCATCCATTCTCATCACAACACAAGGCGCCACAAACTGTTCCATCACAGCATCCGGTACCACCGGAGTTACATATCGCACAACATTCCGAACCACACTTTTTCGGTGCTTCAACAGGGCAACAGGAGCTTGTACTTTCATCTGCACATTCCTGACCGTTTTTACAACACCAATCACCGCATTCTGTTATAGGACCGAATTTATCTTTACATTCTGCTTCTGTCATACAAATGGATCCTCCCGTTGCTGTACAACAATACTCACCCTCTATCGGATTACAACAGGCATCCAATTTGGGAACATAAACGCCTAACCGACACTGCCCATCTTTCGTGTAATACGTCTTTTTGCACTTTTCTTCATCAGAACCACTCAGAGTACTACAAAGAGGTGCCGAATACGAACAACTGTTACCAAAGGAATCGTTCCCATTATAGATACTTTCATTTGTACAGACATGAGAACAGGCATCTACCCCTATCTGTCGCTGGTTGTAAGCAACTGCTGCAGAATTACAGTCAACCGCATTTCCCGTCACCATTTTATCACAACACTCTCCGCAAATACAGGTTCCGTTACAACACGTCGGTTTATCGCCACTACATCTGTTGTCCGTAGAACAAGACTGGCTATCAGGAACACAGACATTACACCCCGTACACTTCGTTATACACTTTCCCCCACAGCATTCCTCTTCAGAGGCACAAACACTCTTCACAACGCCATTTTCACAAGTTTCACATATACTTGTTACCCATGTCAAACCCTCACAAGGGTCATCGTCGTCATCGTCGTCGACATCATCATCGTCATC
>JAFQJY010000048.1 GCA_017414845.1 Alphaproteobacteria bacterium
CAAATAATCAGGCTGTTCTCGTCCATGTTTCCGTTCAATGTAACTGGGAATGTTCCCCATCGGACCCGGTCGGTAAAGCGCCACGATAGCCACAATGTCTTCAATCTTATCAGGCGCCATATCTTTCAGGATTTTGCGCATCCCCGTACTTTCAAGCTGGAATACGCCGACAGTCTTAGCCTCAGAGAGCAAATCAAAAGTTTCTTTATCTTCCAGAGGAATGTTTGATAAATCAATCTCTATGTCTCGTTGCTTTAAAAGTTCCACCGTTTTTGCCAAAACCGTCAGTGTTTTAAGGCCTAGAAAGTCAAATTTAATCAATCCCGTGTCTTCAATAAACTTCATATTGTACTGTGTCACAGGCATATCCGACGAAGGATCTTTATAAATCGGCACAATTTCATTGAGAGCCTCACGCCCGATAACCACACCGGCCGCATGCGTAGAGGTGTTTCTGTAAAGTCCCTCTAACTGTAATGCGATATTGATAAGTTTATCCACCTGAGGTTCTTTATCTCGTTCTGACTGAAAAGCAGGCTCAATTTCAAGAACTCTTTTAAGTGTATACGGATGACCGTCCTCGTCATTTCCGCTCGGCACCAATTTACACAACCTGTCTACAACAGGATAAGGCACCTGTAACACACGACCGACATCACGCATCACAGCCTTTGTTTGAAGTTGTCCGAACGTAATAATCTGCGCCACATGATCAAAACCGTATTTTTCCTGAACATAGCGAATACTTTCGCCTCGTCTTTCCTGACAAAAGTCCACGTCAAAGTCAGGCATGGAAACACGTTCCGGATTTAAGAAACGTTCAAACAACAAATTAAACCGAAGCGGGTCAATATCCGTAATTGTCAGTGCCCACGCCACAACGGAACCGGCACCCGAACCACGCCCGGGGCCTACGGGAATTCCCTGTTTTTTAGACCATTGAATAAAATCGGAAACAATAAGGAAATAACCGGGAAAACCCATCTGACAAATAATGCCGAGTTCGTACTGTAATCTTTCGTGATATTTATCGTATTCGTCAGGACGATTTTCCATACGCATTTTAAGACCATCCTCGGCCTTTTTATGAAGCAGTTCATCTTCCGTTAAATCACCACAGTCATACCTTGGGAAACCGGCAGGTTTCTTCTTCAACATAAAAGCACATCTTTTAGCAATGGCAACCGTATTAGAAACAGCCTCAGGTAAATCTTTAAACAACTCTTTCATTTGCTCGGGACTTTTGAAATAGTGTTCCGGCGTCAAGTGTTTTCTGTCTTCCTGATCCACATAAGTTTTTTCGGCGATACAAATCAGTGCATCATGTGCCTCATACATAGAGGGTTCTGCAAACATTACGTCATTCGTTGCCACAAGCGGAACATTTAAACTATATGCCAAATCAAGCAAATCAGATTCTGCTCGTTCCTCGTACTCTAACCCGTGGCGCTGTAATTCTATGTAAACCCTGTCGCCGAAATGTTCCTTGATTTGCGTCAGAAGTTCTACGGCTTCGCTTTTCTTACCGTCCAAAACAAGACGTCCGAGAGGTCCTTCGGCACCACCGGTCAAAAGAATAAGTCCTTCCGAAAAAGGATAAAGTTCTTCCCAAGTAATATGAGGAGTATCCTGTTTTCCCTCTCCCATGTAGTAGGCATCAAAAATCTTTAAAATGTTTTGATAACCGACCTCATTTTGAACAAGCAACACAATTTTATCAAGAGGCATTTTCATTTCTTCTCTTGCCGTCATTTGATGTGTTGCTTTTGCATTTGTTCGGACAAATAACTGACTACCTAAAATCGGCTGAATACCCGAGCCGAAAGCACTGTACGACAAATCCATTCCACCGAAAAGATTCTCCGTATCCGTTGCAGCAATAGCAGGCATTTTGTATTTTTCACATAATTTCAACAGATTTTTAATTTTGATAGCACCCTCTAAAAGAGAGTAAACCGTATGAACATGTAAGTGAATAAATTCAGGTGTCATTTTTCTTCTACCACTTTTCCGTTTTCCAACCGAACACGTCTGTGCATTTCAAGCGCCAGTGCCGGATTATGCGTTGCAATCAGTGCCGATACTTTCTCCTCCTTAACCCACGACAAAAGTTCCGAAAAAACCTTTTCACTTGTCATCGGGTCCAAATTTCCCGTCGGTTCGTCGGCTAACAATAACTGTGGCCTGTTTGCAAGGGCTCTTGCAATGGCAACCCTTTGCTGTTCTCCTCCGGAAAGCGCTCCGGAACGATGTGATGCTCTTTCGGAAAGTCCCATTTTATCCAGTAAATGAAGAGCATATTCCTTTGAATCTTTTTTACGCCTGCCTGCAATCAGTTGTGGTATCATCACATTTTCAAGCGCTGAAAAATCAGGCATCAATAAATGACTTTGATAAACAAACCCTAAATAGGAACTGCGCATCAATGTCCTTTCCCTGTCCGTCATTTTTTCACAAGCAATATTTGCCACCTGCACCGAACCGGCACTGGGCTTATCCAAAAGTCCGGTAATATAAAGCATTGTAGACTTTCCAGAACCGCTCGGTCCTAAAAGAGCGACCATTTCTCCTTGTTCAACTGTCAAATCAACACCGCTTAAGACAGTGAGTTTTTGCTCATCCTCACCGAACCATTTCTGAACATTTTGTAACTTTAACACAGCCATTTGTCACTCCCCCTTTTACTCATACCTGAGCGCCTCAGCCGGATCTGTTCTTGACGCCTTCCAAGACGGATAAAGCGTTGCCAAAAAAGAAAGTCCGAGCGCCATGCAAACAACCGTTATTACTTCTTTCATATCCGTTTTCGCAGGTAATTGTGATAAGAAATAAATTTCAGCCGAAAACAAATCCTGTCCGGCGAGACGACCCAGAAACTGACGAATAGCCTCTATATTCTCACAGAACAACAAGCCAATGGCAAGTCCGAGCAACGAACCGACAACACCGACAAACAATCCGTCTATCAAAAAGATAGTCATAATAGAACCTCGGCTTGCGCCCATTGTCCGTAAAATTGCAATATCTTTTCCTTTGTCTTTTACAAGCATAATCAATCCGGAAATAATGTTAAAAGTCGCCACGACAATAATGAGCGTCAGGATTAAAAACATCACATTTCTTTCTACTTCTATGGCGTTAAAAAATGCCTGATTAGAACGTTTCCAATCTGAAAGCGTCACGGAATTCGGAAGTTCATCTCTGATATCGGAAGCGACATTATCCAATTCGGATATGTCATTTAAAAAAATTTCCAGTTGGCTGACCTGCCCCTCGTTGATGAGATATTTTTCAGCCTCTTTATAGGGCATAAAAACAAAATGAGAATCATACTCATACATCCCCGTATCAACCGTCCCCAAAACTTTATAAGCCTTCATTCTCGGCATCGTTCCGAAAGCCGTCACATGCCCATTAGGGGAAACAAGGTTTAATTTATCGCCAACTCTTACGCCCATTTGAGAAGCCAATCGGTAACCGAGAATAATACAGGCGCCGTCAAATTCTTCAATCGGTTTTCCCGTATATCCGCTCATCAGAAGTTCTTTCTTTTTAAAATCCTCCAAACGGACACCCCGAAGCATTGCTCCTTGTGCATGTTCGGGAGAGGAAACCATCACCTGTCCTTGAAGCAAAGGCATCACCGATTGAACTCCGTATTTCTTCTCAATTTTTTCCATCATCGGCTCTGAGTAATCAAATACAGGTCCCCACGCCGGCATAACAACCAAATGCCCATTGATACCTAAGATACGGTTCATCAGTTCTTCTCTGAAACCGTTCATCACGCTCATTACGATAATCAATGTCGCCACACCAAGCATAATTCCCAAAAAAGAAAAACCGGCAATTACGGAAACGAATCCGGTTTTCTTACGGGATTTTAAATATCTGAATGCAATCAATCGTTCTAAAAAAGCCATTTTAATTCCGTCTGTTTCATCAATTTATGTTTTACCTTATGCGAAAAGGACAAAAAAGGCAACCTTTATTTGTATTTTTCATTTGTATTTTTAAAAAGAAACTGTTAGGATAGGCATTATTGTTTTATAAAGGAGCCTTGAAGATGAGAAAACTTTTACTTCTGTTGACAATTCTTGCTGTCGGTGGATGTCGCCATACTTATGTTGATGATGCTTTTTATAAGTCTTATGAAGCCCCGTTTGATACCAGACCGGAAGCTATGATTTCAAAGGCTTTTGAAACAGATGTCATTGTTAAAGAAGGCTTTCGTAACAATCAAGACGGCGGGACACCTTTGATGTGGTCTGTCAGCAATCAGGTTAAACCGGAAGTCATCAAAATCCTCCTCAATAACGGCGCCCGTGTCAATGCCAGAACGAAGCATGGTGCAACTCCGTTGATGTTTGCTGTCAGTCATTCCAGCAATCCGGAAATTTTTGATTTACTTTTAAACTACAATGCTTCTTTGGATGCGCAGACGGAACTGGGGCTGACACCGCTTATGTTTGCTATTGTCAACAATGGCGATATTGAAGTAATGGATTATCTGATAAAAAAAGGCGCCAATATTCATCAGAAAAATGCTATGGGTGCAACGCCTTTAATGGTTGCATCTCAGTTTACTCGCAATTTGGAAAAAATGGATTTACTTCTTCAAGCCGGTGCTCGTGTCAATGACAAGGATACCAGCGGTAATTCTGCCCTTTCCCGTGCTGTTGCAACAACGACTGACATTGGCGTTATTCGTTTACTTTTACAAAACGGAGCTGATCCAAATGAACGAACAAATACCGGCTTAACGCCTATTATGATGGCTTCCCTTTATAATCAAAACGGCGAGTTGTTAGATTTCCTATTGGATGCCGGTGCTAACATCAATGACAGAACAAACACCGGAGCCACTCCGTTGATGCTTGCTGTCGTTAAAAAATCCAGTGCTTCATTCATTGAAAAAATGCTTGACAGAGGTGCCAACGTTCACGCCAAAGATGAGAACGGTTATACAGCAATGATGTATGCTGCTGCCCATAATACTAATCCGGAAATTATAAAAATCCTGCTTGAATATGGAGCGCAAGTCAATGATCAGGACAATGTCGGCAAAGAAACACCGTTGATGTGGGCGGCCGGCAAAAACACAAACCCTGAAATTGTCAATGTTTTGCTCAATGCAGGTTCTATTGTTATGCTTGAAAACAATCGGTTCACGAATGCCGTTGAATACGCCTATGACAACCCGATGATTTACAATTCAAATGCTTATCGGAACTTGGAAAAACGTTTAGCCGTTGAAGAAAAACAGGAAGCCGAACGTAAAGCCCGTGAGAAAGAGGCTAAAAAACTTGAAAAAGAAGGCAAAGGAAAAACGATTTATAATCCCTACATTTAATTTTGCAGATTGTTTGCATTAAGAAAACCGTGGTCATGTTTACCACGGTTTTTTCGTGTTTCATCTTTAGGCTGTTTTTACCCAAACACGATGTTGTTCTATATCGCCAACCTTTGTATCCGTATCCTGATATCCACCAAAAGTACGTACAGCTGACAGCATTGTCTTAAACGACGGTTCATTTTCAATATTGCACGTAATTAAAACTTCCTCATGTCCTAAATTTTCCCGAACCCAATCTAAACATAGACGCAGTCCTTTTTTAGCATATCCTTTTTGTCTGTGTGCCGGCACAACCAAATAAGCAATATGTCCGCCGACAAGCCGAAGATGTCCGTTTAAATCATGTCTTATATCAAAGATACCGACAAGTGTATCATCTTCCATAACCCACCAAACCGTCGCCGGCACATACCCTTCAGGAAGCCCTTTTCCCTGTGACTTATCTTCACACTTTTGAAAATACTCCTTTTCTTTGCCCGCAAGCAACATATCTCGCATATATTCAGCCTCCTGAATATCATAAGGCGTCGGATTTTCCTTGATATCACGAGCGGCATCCAGGGCAGTTTTTAAATAAGCCTCACATGGTTTTTGAAGTCTCAGCATCATTTTTTCCTTTCACTTGTGTTTGCAGTTTCCATAAACGAGCATACTTCCCTTTTTTGGCGAGGAGTTCTTCAGGCGTTCCTTCTTCCACGATTTTTCCTTTACTTAAAACAATAATCCTATCCATTGAGCGAAGCGTAGACAACCTATGTGCAATAGCAATAACCGTTCGCCCTTTCATCAGTTTTTGAATATTCTCCTGAACGCACAGTTCCGATTCACTATCCAATGCCGAAGTGGCCTCATCCAAAATCAGAACGGGGGCTTTTTTAAGTAATGCTCTTGCAATGGCAATTCTCTGCCTTTGTCCGCCGGAAAGTTTAACTCCTCTATCTCCGACGAGACTGTCATATCCGTTTTTAAGCGTCATAATAAACTGATGAGCATATGCTTTCTTAGACGCCGAAATAACTTCTTTTTCAGAAGCCTCCGGATTTCCGTAATGAATATTTTCAAAAAGCGACCGATGAAAAAGGGCCGTATCCTGAGGTATCATGGAAATATTCCTGTGCAAACTCTCTTGCGAAACATTCCTGATGTCCTGCCCGTCTATCAAGACAGACCCGTTTTCAACTTCATAAAAACGTTGCAATACGTTGATAAGCGTACTTTTACCACTGCCGGACACACCCACAAGCCCCACTCTTTCTCCTGCTTTAACCGTTAAAGAAAAATCTTTAAACACAGGTTTGTTTTCGTGGTAGGAAAAAGTCATATTTTTAAATTCAATTTTTCCTTTTTTAACCTTTAAATCTGATGCGTTTTCCTTATCTTTTACCTGATGCGGAACAGACACCACCAAAAGCGCATTGGAAATAATGCCCAAGGTCTTATGCCACTCTAACAGTTGATGGACAAAGTTGTTAAAAAGCATCCGAACATTGGCCGTCAACATTAAAACAAAAACAATACTGCCGGCTGTGATAATATCTTTCTGCCACAAAAAAACAGCCCAACAAATCGTGGTTATATGAAAAGCCTCAATAATCAAAAATTGTATTGTCTTATTGTTTTCCATTGTTCTGAACATATTTTCGGCGGCTTTTTTTTCTTCGGCAAGTTTTGGTTCCAACATTCTTTTTTCAAACGAAGTATTCGCAAAACTCTTTACCAAGACACTGTTGCAAATCATATCCACAATGGTCCCTGAAGATGTTGTACTTTTTTCTGCTCTTGTTTCGGAACATTTCTGTATCCTTTTAGAAGAAATCAGCAAAACACAAAACAGGAGCCCCATCCAAAAAACAAACAAAAGTGCAAATCCCCAGTTGACGGACAATAAAAGACTTATTGTAATCAGCATATCCAGCGACGGATAATAAAACCCGAACAGGATATTCCAAAACATGGTTATTGTCTTATCCGACAACTGGTCAACCCGAGCAGCAACCTTACCACTCAACTGATTATTTAAAAACCCGACGGAATGTCCCAAAATATATTCTGTCATATCCCGTTTAATACGCACACCCATATCCGGCTCTACTTTTTGCATCAGATAAAAATTAAACCGCCGAATTCCGTTAGAGGACAGGTTAAGAACCCCCAAACCGACGACAAGCCATCCGATATGGATCCAAATATCTGTTCTGTTTCCCTGAGAAGCAACCAACGTATCTACTACTTTTGAAAAAAGGTACGGATCGGCCTTTTGAAGAAATAGCCGAACAAAGAGCAAAAACAATATCACAAAAAACAATTTCCGATAGAACCGAATATAGTGCCAAAAAAAAGCAAACGGTTTTGTCGGATAAGGTCTCATTTTATCTCCTTTACTGACGGACAAGAATAACAGAAACGTTTGCAAAAATCAATATCCCTAAAATAAAATTGAACCAAATTATTTATGCTTTCGTTATAATAGAGTATGAAGGATAAAAAAATGACAGATTTAAACTCATTATTAAACGAAGCAAAACCTCTTTATCATAAAAGGAAAATGCAGAAAAATACGTTTTTAAAAACATCTCTCGTCGGATTTGTTTTTTTAGCAAGTATTCCTTTCTTCCCGATTCGGCAGGATACTTCTCTCAATGCACTTTATACGGATTTATATGACGAAGAATATTTTGCCTCTTTATTTGAAAATCCTGATGAACTGACAGATGATTGTTCTTTTTTCGGAATTGTCTGATATGAAAAAAATCATTCAAAAATTCGGTCCGACAATCCGTTATCACATCTGGCGTCTGACAGGAGTTTATGACCCCGACTTAGAACAGGAGGTTTATCTTCGTCTTTGGCAAAAACAGGACCTTTATGCCGAAGAGGGAAAACAAAAAGCCTATATCAAAACCGTCACCACCAATCTGTGTCGGGATTTAAAAAGAACAAATGCCTATAAAACAAAATCTGATGAAGTTTCAAATGAAGTTCTTTTTGAAATACCTGATGAAACACCTCTGTTGGAAGAAACGACCGACTTAAAACAACGACAAAAAATTGTTTTAACTGCCGTTAAAAAACTTCCCCTCCCCCTTAAGAAGGTTATTATTCTTTCACATTTTGAAGAATTGAAAGAACAAGAAATTGCCCTCCGACTTCAAGTGCCGGTCGGAACGGTTAAATCACGACTGCATACGGCACGAAATCTGCTGAAACATCAACTTTTATTCTTGAAAGGAAAATAAAATGAAATCTTATTTATTACTTAGTTGTTTATCTGTTCTTTTAATTTCATCTCCGGTTATGGCACAAGACGTTCCCGAAATGCCGCCTCCTTTTTTAGAAGAAGAACATCATCCCCACATGGATAGGAAGGCTCATTTTGAAAATTTTGCCAAAGAACTGGGCTTGACACCCGAGCAACAAAAACAAGCTCAAGCACTTCACGAAAAAATGAAAGAGGATATGAAGCCCGTTAAAGAAGAAATGAAAAAACTGCGCCAGCAGGCTCATCAAATCCGAGAAGCAAACAAAACCGCTTTTGAAGCACTTTTGACAGAGGAACAAAAGGAAAAATTAAACCAGATGAAACCGCCTCATGGAGAAAAAGGGTTTAAACATCGGCATCATGGAAAAAGAGGTTTTTTCCCTCATAATCCTGAATAAAAAAATGCTAAAAAGGCTTTCCATTCGGAAAGCCTTTTTTTAAAGAACGCCTTGACTTTCTTCAAGCCTTTTATCTGCGACAACTTTTTCTATCACGTTTTTAATGAACGTATCCAATGCCGACCCCTCTCTGTAATCAGCACAGAGCAAGGCATTCACACGACCGTCATTGATAAGAGAACTTGCTTTTTCCTTTGCTCCCTTGGTATGTGGGCGATAGACGGCTACGGAATGCCCGCCGGCGTCTTTCAAAAGGCGCATACAGGGAATATCTGTTTCTCCGTCTCCGATATAAATCATTTGAGAAAACGGAAGCGGTCTGTCTTGTGGTTCGACATACTGATTGATTTTCCTGTTATCAGCCAAATCAAAACAGCCTTTATTGATACGGAATAAATACTGTGTTTTTGTCGTGTAGTTGATCGCAACGGCAGGCCATTCGGCGACATCATTGGCGTCATAGAGAAATGAAGACGCAAAAATTGCCGAAAATGCATCAGCAATAGACGACCCCTCTACCATTTCCTTAAGACCTGATGAAATCAGATAGTGTTTTAATTGAACGCCTTTTTCATCTGCATACTCGTTGATACGGGTAAACCACGTATCCACACCTTTAAACAGGGGTATTTGACGACCATGTTCCTGAAAATCCTTTCTGTGAATGGCAATTTGTTTATGCCGTGCCTCATCCAACATCACCTTCATATACGCTAAAATAGGGTCCATCTGATGTCTTACACCGAAATCGTATGCCTTTTTCCAAAATGCCTCAGAGGTCATTTGAAGTTTTGGAATAAACGAAACCTCCTGCATATTTTTAGGCGAAAGTGTCCCGTCAAAATCATAACAGATAGCCATTTCAATTTTCTTTTTCATGTGTTCTCCTTTTGAAATAAAAATAGCACGAGGAAAAACCTTTTGCAAAACATTTTTATTTGACATATGATAGGCGTATGACTAAAACACTTTTACTCTCATGCTGCGCACCTTGTTCTTGTGGTGTTATTGCCGAACTGGCAGAAAAAAAAGAAGATATAACCGTTCTGTTTTATAATCCGAACATTTATCCGAAAGAGGAATACGAACGCAGACTTTTGGAAAACAAACGTGTCTGTGAAACTTACGGCATTCCCTTTATTGCCTTACCTTATGAACGTGAAGAATGGGAAAAGGCCGTTAAAGATATACCTTTTATGGAACGAGGTCCGAGGTGCAGTGCCTGTTTTCGTTTCAGATTGGCTCGTACTGCCCGTTACGCCAAAGAAAACGGATTTGAGAAGTTTACATCAGTCCTTGGCATTTCACGATATAAAGACTTAAATCAAGTCAACGAACAAGCCGAAAAGATATCCGAAGAAGAAAACATCCCCTATGACTTTACAAACTGGCGTAAAGGCGGACTTCAAAAAAAAACAACCGAACTTTCAAAGCAACTGAACCTCTACCGACAAAACTATTGCGGTTGCACTCCAAAAAAATAAAACTGTTATGCTCTTACAGAGGCTTTTTCGTCGCAAATAATCCAAGCGTTTTTATGATTTTGAAGCATACTTGCCGGACAAGACAGGGATACATCTTCCGTCGTTGTTTTTCTGACAGCCTCTGCTTTTTTCTCTCCCGTTGCCAAAATCAAAACTTCTCTTGCATCAAAAATCGTTCCGAGTCCGATAGAAAGAGCCCTTGTCGGAACATCTTCTTTCTTTTCAAAAAAACGGGCATTGACCTCTATTGTATTATCCGTCAATTCCTGTACATGTGTCCGAATATCAAACGGGGTTTCCGGTTCGTTAAAGGCAATATGTCCATTTTCTCCGATACCACCCAATTGAATATCTATTCCGCCGAAGCCTTTTATTTTTTCTTCATAAGAGGCGCACTCTTTCTCCAAATCCTCAGCAACACCGTTTAAGATATGGATTTGATTTTTAGGAATATCTATCTCATTAAATAAATTATCATACATAAACCGATGATAACTTTGTTCGTGATTCTCATCCAACCCGACATATTCATCCATATTAAACGTAACCACATTTTGAAAGGAAACATCTCCCCGACGATATGCTTCAACAAAGCGCCGATAAACAGGAAGAGGCGTACTTCCGGTCGGAAGACCGAGTACAAAAAATTTCTTCTCAGCAGTCGGTTTAAACTCTTTAATTGCCGTCATTATCTTTTGAGCGATAAATTCAGAAGCCTCTTCTGTTGTCTTATATGTTAAAACTTGCATAATTTTCTCCTCTGGTGAAAGAATACCTGTTTTTTCTTTTCTTTGCAAGTTTTCTCTTTACTTTCCGACAAAATTTATTAAACTTTTTGATATGTTGGGTTCTGTTATCGGCGATATTATCGGTTCTCCCTATGAGTTCCACAATATCAAAACAAAGGATTTTCCTTTGTTTTCTCCCGAATGTCATTTTACGGATGATACCATTTTAACCTGTGCCGTAGCCGATTGCCTTTTATCCGGAAAAGACGCTGCTTTGACACTGCAAAATTGGGGAAAACGCTATCAAAACAGAACTTATGAAAACGGAAAGGTTGCTCCCTTTGGAAAAGGCTTTTTAAAATGGCTTTCCGACGGCATTCCTTACAAAGCCAAAACGAATGGTTGCGTAATGCGCTTATCTCCTGTTGCATGGCTTATAAACGGACAAAAAACCGGCTTAAAAAAAGGAACATATTTAACCGCCTTAACCCATAATCATCCTGAAAGTTTTCGGGCAACTCGTGCCTATCTGGACACACTTTATCTGTTAAAGAAAAAAACGCCCGTACCGATTATCAAAAATTATATTGAGCATAAATACAAATACAACTTATCTGACAGCATTGACGTCCTTCGTGAAAAGAATAATAAATTTTATTGTTCCTGTTCAAAAACCGTTCCACAGGCAATTGCCTGTGCCCTACAAGCCACTTCCTACGAAGACGCAATTCGCAATGCTGTTTCTCTCGGAGGAGACAGCGATACTCTCGCCTGTATGACAGGAGGAGTTGCCGAAATGCGCTTTGGCATTCCGCCTAAAATCATCAAGGAAGCCCAGATGTTTTTAGATAAAAACACACGCCGAATTATTTCCGATTTTCAAGAAAAAACGCACGCTAATTAAATGCAATTTGAGATATTTTATCTCCTGTTTTTATACCTAAATAAGAAGTCAAACCTCCACTGACTTCCAAAACCCCTTTTACAGGCACATCCGAGGAAATAACCGTCAAACTTTCCGGCTCGGCATTGGCGTGTATTTTTGTAATTTTTCCCTCTTTATCAAAAAAAATCATATCCAAAGGAACATAGGTGTTTTTCATCCACATATACCAAACTCTTTCTTTTTCGGAGAGGAAAATCATTCCCGAATCACGAGGGAGTACTTTTCTTCCCGAAAGGCCGACTTCCCGTTGTTTCTCCGTTTTTGCGACAGATAAATTAAAGGGAATTTCAACACCTCTCTCCGTTCTGATTGTCGTTTTATAAGGATAATTTACGCTATGGCACCCGAAAAGAAGCCAAACAGCCCCTATGGCCATCGCAATAAACAGAAAACGAGCCAGTTTTGTCATTATTCCTCACCCTGACAGGAACACCCGCCACTACAAGATGAACACGTACCGTCACAAGTATTTTCAACGGCAGGAGCCCCCTCTTCACACGCACTGCCACAGGAGGCACAATCTCCTGAACAACCTTGTTCCATTTGAGAGGCAACCATTTCCTCAAAGGCCACCAAATTTTTATCTTTTACCGCTTTGATTTCGGGAAACAGTATTTTTAAAAAATGTTCCACTGTTCCTTTAAGCGTATTGAGGGCATTCGGACATCCGTCACAAGCGCCTGTCAGATTGACCCACACAATATCATCTTGATAATCCTGAAACTCTATATCACCGCCATGCGCTTGCAGTACAGGTCTGATACGAAGTTCTATTACTTTTTCAATCAGTTCTTTTTCAACCATTTTACCCTCTCTTCATCATTCTTTTAAAATCAGAAATCTTAAACGCACCCATTCCGAAAAGGCTTCCGAAATAGAACACACTTGCCACACCGATTTGCCCTATCAATGAAACGGCAGGCAACCACTTTATTTTCGTCATTTCCTTTGACAGATACAACATAACACCTTTTTCAGACAAAATCAAGACAATTGCCATTAAACATGATGCTATAACAATCTTCTTGAAGCGAGATTTAAATGTTGCATCAAAAACCAAATCATGACTCTTTTTGAGCAATCTCACATATTGCAAGGCATTTATCCACACCGTTATTCCTGTCGCCAGTGCAATACCGACATGTCCCCAAAACTGCATGAGCGTCATACACAAAAACGCATTGATAATCACGCCGACGGTTGCAATTTTAACAGGCGTTTTTGTATCTCCTCTGGCATAGAAAAAAGGCGATAATGCCTTCGTCAGCATATAGGCCGGAAGTCCTATGGAAAAAGCCATCAGTGCATACGCCGTCGGAGATGTATCGGAGGCTGTAAAATTACCTCTTTGAAAAAGGACTTCTATAATCGGGGATGACAGAAAGAAAAGGCCTATCATTGACGGAAGCGACATCAAAAAAGAAACTTCCAATGCCCTGTTCATATCATGGTGAGCCCTATCCAAATCGCCCTTTTGAATATGAGAAGACAGTACAGGCAACAAAGCCGTACTGATAGAAACACCGATAATGCCTATCGGCAACTGAAACAAGTGATGAGCGTAATTGAGCCATGACACGGCACCGGCGCCGACAAAAGACACAAAAAAGGTATCTAAAAACAGATTTATCTGATAAACCCCTGAGCCGAAAACCCCCGGAAGCATCCTTTTAAAAAGGAGTTTTAATTCTTCGGATATATGTAAAAAAACACGCCACGGCATTAATAATTTAATCAAAAAACCTGCCCGAACGGCAGC
>JAFQJY010000049.1 GCA_017414845.1 Alphaproteobacteria bacterium
AAGAATAAAACAGAGAATAAAAGGATAAGAAGATGAGTAGGTTTCCGCTAAACACCCCTTTTATGCTTGGGTTTGATAATTTAGAAAGATTGATAGAGCAAATGACAAAGACCGGTTCGGAAGGTTTTCCGCCGTATAATGTCATACAAACGGACGAAACGCATTTAAGGATAAGTTTAGCGGTTGCCGGCTATGGTGAGGAGGAACTGGATGTCGCCATAGAGGATAATCAACTGGTTATTCGGGGGCATCGTGAGGAGGACGAGGGTGTTTTTTATCTTTATAAAGGCATTGCCGGTCGTTCTTTTCAAAAGAGTTTTGTTTTAGCGCAAGGGATTGAGGTTATCAGGGCTTTCTGTGAAAAAGGATTGCTTCATATTGATTTGGAAAAGCAAGAGCCTGAAAAGAAAATAACGAAAATTAAAATTGAGGGAGCGTTAGAGGAAAAAAATGGAAATTAAAAATTTGATAGATTTTGACGCTTCTTATACGGAAGATTTGGAAAATTGGGGATTGGACGATGTCGCTTATTTAAAAAAAGATGTCGTTGATGATACGGATGTCTGGGCTATTTACGGCGCTGAGGGGAAACGGATGGGCTATGCTTCGGACAGAAGCGTGGCACTTGCTCTGATTTGTCAGAACGATTTAACGGCAATGAGTGTTCATTAAAAAAAATCTGTCATTTGTTGAAGAAAAGTCAGGCTTTCGGGCTTGACTTTTTTTAATGTTTATGGTAATGTTAGACAAAAAGGAGAAATAACCGATGCGTATCAGAGATGCCTTACTCTTATTGAGTATTCATGAAGATTCACTTAAAATGATGAAAGTAGCCCTGTTTTTAGGTGCTAACCCGAATTATACGGAAAAAGATGAATATTTTCCCGAGGAAACAAGTGCATTGAAAGATGCGCTCAGATATGGCAGAAAAAACGGAGAGCAGATGGCACTGACGCTGATAGAAAAGGGGGCTCATGTCAATCTTCCTCAAATTAAAGAAAATCTTTTGCATACGGCTGTTCAGCATTATGACAGCCCTCGTTTAGTGGAAGAAATGGTTAAATACGGCGGTGATTTAATCAAAGGCAGCGGACCGCTCAGAACACCTCCTTTGACAGAGGCTTTATCCGTCGGACATTTTAAGGCTATGCAGAAATTACTGGATTTAGGTTCTCCGATTGATGTAACAGATGCTAATGGACGGACACCTTTGATGGAATGTGTTCGTAAAGGACAGCATGACGTTTTAGAATATCTTTTAACAAACGGTGCCGATATTCACAAAAAAGATAATTTCGGAGAAACGGTTGCCCATTATGCCGTTCGTTCCGTAGGTCTTAAAAAAGATGAAAAGAAAAACAAACTTCAACTCAAAACCCTTCGGATGATTAAAGAGGCCGGTGTTGATTTCTTTGAGCCGGACAAAACAGGAAAAACGGCTTATGCTTTAGCACGAGAATTAAAAATTGACGGAAATCCGTTTTTCAGACCTTTTTTCAATAAAATGTTTCAGGAAGCCTCTGCCGAATGGACGAAAAATGATGCCGAGCAACGACAGATACGAGCAGATTATACAAAAAGAAAACAAAAAGAACGGGACTAAAAAGTTGATTTTTGAAGGAAAATGAAGTAAACTGCCCTGAAAAGGAATAAGAAATGGCAGAAGAAAGACTTATTACACCACAAAAACTCTCTTCGGATGAGGAATTTTATACCGGTATCAGACCTCAGACACTGAGCGATTTTATCGGACAGAAACAGGCTCGGGAAAATTTAAGCGTTTTTATCAAGGCAGCCAAAGGACGTGGCGAAGCATTGGACCATGTCTTGTTATACGGTCCTCCCGGACTTGGAAAGACAACACTCGCACAGATTGTTGCAAAAGAACTCGGTGTCGGTTTTCGTCCGACGTCGGGACCGATGCTTTCCAGAGCCGGTGATTTGGCGGCAATTTTAACCAGTCTTGAAAAAAATGATGTTTTGTTTATAGATGAAATTCATCGGCTCAATCCTGCCGTTGAAGAGGTTCTTTATTCGGCAATGGAGGATTTTCAATTAGACATTATTATCGGCGAAGGACCGGCAGCCCGTTCTGTTCGGATAGATTTAAAACCGTTTACGCTTGTCGGAGCAACGACCCGTTCAGGACTTCTGACAACACCGCTTCGGGACAGGTTCGGAATCCCTTTGCGACTCAATTTTTATACTAAGGAAGAATTGGGACAAATTGTTAAACGGGCAGCAAGACTATTACAAACGGGGATTACTGAAACCGGAGCGACTGAAATTGCCAGACGTTCTCGGGGAACGCCTCGTAT
>JAFQJY010000050.1 GCA_017414845.1 Alphaproteobacteria bacterium
ATCCGTCGGCGGCCAGTCTTCATTGTGGGCATTGGTATAACTACGGTGTCACGGATACTTGGGCACGATTTAAAAGAATGCAGGGATATAATGTCTTTCATCCGCAAGGTTTTGATGCGTTCGGTTTGCCGGCAGAAAACTATGCCATCAAGACGGGAATTCATCCTAAGGATTCAACAAACGCCTGTATTAAAACAATGTTGGAACAATACAATTCCATGGGGGGCAGTTATGATTTAAATTATTTTCTGTCTACCTGTGATGAAGAATACTATAAATGGACACAATGGATTTTTGAAAAACTCTTTGAAAAGGGACTGGCGTATCAGAAAGAAGCCCCTGTGAACTGGTGTCCGAGTTGTCAAACCGTTTTGGCAAACGAACAGGTTATTGACGGGTGTTGCGAACGGTGTAAATCCGAAGTTCAACAACGTAAAATGAAACAGTGGTTCTTTAAAATTACAGAGTACGCTGACGAACTTTTAAAAGATATTGATAGTCTTGAATGGCCTGAAAAAACAAAAAAGATTCAGAAAAACTGGATTGGTAAATCAACCGGTTCTTTAATTACTTTTGAAATTGATAACGGTATGAAATTACAGGCCTTCACGACCCGTGCCGATACACTTTACGGTTTAAGTTATGTGGTGATTGCGCCGGAGCATGAGGCTGTTGCGTCGTTGACGAAACCTGAATATAAGGCAGAGGTAGAGGCTTATTTGGAAAAGGCAACCAAGACAAGTGAAATTGACCGTATGTCCACAGAACGTGAAAGAACGGGGGTTTTTACGGGATCCTATGCCGTCAATCCCGTCAACGGACAAAAAGTGCCTGTTTGGGTGGCAGATTATGTGATTGCTACTTATGGAACAGGGTTTGTGATGGCTGTTCCTGCACATGATGAACGGGACTATGATTTCGCCGTCAAGTACAATCTGCCGATTACACGTGTCATTGTGGATAAAGACGGAAATGAACAGGATTTACCGTTCTGTGAACATGGTAAATTGGTGAACAGTGAAGAATTTTCCGGTATGACAACGGAGGAAGCCATTCCTGCTATTGTTAAAAAGTTGGCAGGCGCAGGAAACGGCGAACTGACGACAATGTTCCGTCTGCGTGATTGGTTGATTTCAAGACAGAGATATTGGGGTGCGCCCATTCCTGTTATCCACTGTCCGAAGTGCGGTGCCGTTTTGGTGCCGGAGGAAGAATTGCCTGTTAAATTACCCTATGATGTGGAGTTCAGACCGGACGGCGAATCGCCTCTTGCAAGATGCGACGAATTTATGAATGTCAAATGCCCCAAATGCGGCGGAGATGCCAAAAGAGATCCGGACACAATGGATACTTTCGTGGATTCATCATGGTATTTCTTGCGTTTTCCGGATAATAAAAATGATAAGGAAGCCTTTGATCGTGAAAAAATCAACAAAATGTTGCCCGTAGATAAATATGTCGGCGGACAGGAACATGCTACCATGCATTTGCTGTACGCTCGTTTCTTTACAAAGGCACTTCGTGATATGGGCTATTTGGATTTTGATGAGCCTTTTAAATCTCTGGTTCATCAGGGGATTATTTTGGGTTCGGACGGACAGAAAATGTCTAAATCTAAGGGCAATACAATCAATCCTGACGGTTATATTCAAAAATTCGGTTCGGATGTTTTGCGTATGTATTTAGAGTTCGCCTTTGCTTATACGGAAGGCGGTCCGTGGAGTGATGCCGGTATTGAATCTATGGCTCGTTTTGTGAAAAGAGTGGAAAACCTGTTTGAAAAAGCAAGAGAAGTTTCTGATGCAGGTAATGTGATGGGGACGGCTGAAAGCGAACTGAACTATATCCGCCACTTTACCATTAAATCCGTCGGTCACGATATGGACGGTTTCCAGTTTAATACATCTCTTGCGAGAATGATGGAATACTTAAATGCGCTGAGTAAATATGTGCAGGGAACGACTGTCAATAAAGCATTCTTGGGCGAATGTTTAAGAACTTATGTGTTATTGTTGGCACCTTTTGCCCCTCATTTTTCCGAGGAGTTATGGGAAAGTATCGGTGAAAAAGGGTCTGTCTTTAATGAACCGTGGCCTGCGTTTGACGAGGGCGTTCTGTCTGCTCGGGAAAAAACTATCGTCATTCAAATCAACGGTAAACTGAAAGGTCAAATAAAGGTTGCGCCGGATTGTCCTGAGGACGAGGTAAAACAAAAAGCCATCGCCGAAGTTGAGGCTATTCTTGCCGGTCGGGAAATAAAGAAAACCATTTATGTCCCGAATAAGTTGGTCAGTATCGTTGTCTGAGAACAATTATGAAAAAGTCGGAAAGTTTTTGGGTTCGCTTGTTTGTTTTTTAAACTAAATCGGCAGACGGTACCTGACAGATAAAGTTATTTCGGAGTATCATTTTTTTACACCTGATGAGAATGAGTTGTGTAATCTTATTCGTGTTTCTTTAAAAGAAGTTGATAATGTTAAGTCTATACAGACAATTCAAACAGGATGGACGAATATCACAATGGATGTTGAAGGGGAAACACAGAATTATATTTTTAGATTTCCCCGTAATTTGTTCTTTGCAAAAATGATGATAAAAGATTGTCTGTTTTGTCAGTTTTTAAAGAATAAGGTTTCCATAGCCGTTCCGGACATGCAACTTAAATTAAATAATAATCGTCCTTTTTCCGTTCATCCGAAAATAAAAGGTGTATCCTTACTTTCTGAAATGGATAAAATAACAACCGCAGAGCAAGCCGACATCGTAAATGATTTAAGTGTCTTTTTATCACAACTGCACACCATTCCCGTAGAGTACAGACCGGATGAGATAGAAGAAACACTGGGTGAATTTTTGGACGGTCTTGCAAGTGTACATAACGGCGATTATGAGTTTGCCTATCACGACGCTTTGCGTGAGATGGAGAAAAATCCTTTAAATCTAAGAATTGTACATGGGGATTTTCATCCCGGGAATGTTTTAATCAATGAAGGGCGAGTCAACGGTGTGATAGATTTTGCTTTTGCCTCTGTGTCGGATAATCACGCAGATTTAGGGCGTTTTTTAGGGCGCTCCAATCCGCTGCTGGCTGGCGCGTTGATTGAAGCATATCAGTATCAGACAAAAACTATATGTGATTTAAGAAAAATTCACGAAGTCGCAGAAGTCTTTAAATATGTTGAATACAAATATGTTCAGTATATGCAGTCCTACCATCCGGAAATAAATATTCCGGCATCTGTTTTGCAAATGGCTCAGCAGGGAGAAGAAAGGTACGCACAAAAGGCTTCAAGTTAAAAGTATCTTTACCCCGAAAATTTTTAAAAGCGGTCTTTTGGGTGCTTTTTAATTAAATATGCGATTTTTTCCAGCGCGTTTGGATTTCTTAAAACGCTTTTCTTAAAACATTCTTTTTCTTCTTCGGAAGATTTTACATAGGCGACAATTCCCGAAAGAATAGTATTGAATTTTTTACGGGCGGTAATATCGTTTTTTGTTGTCAGAGAAGGAAATTCCGGTTGAGTATAAGGGACACCTTCCAGCATATAATATGCAGAAAATGCCAGCGGTTGGACAGAAAAAGGATTTATCCTTTCTCCGGATTGCCTATGCGAGGAATAGTCGTCGGCGACATCATTCAGATTGGTAAGAAATTCTTTCTTTTCTTCCGGTTTTAGGGTACGGAGCATTATCGCCAAGTCAGAAGAAGATTTTTTCGGTTCCATTTATTTCTCCTTTTATCGCAAGTTCATTAAAACACAAAGAGAAAGATTTGTCAATGTAATTTATAAATCTTGTTTTTTGCCGTATGTGTTCTGAAATTTTTTGACAAGGAACAGGAATATGTGTATCATCACATCATGTTTATGATTAAAGGAGATATCTGATGAAAAAACTTTTGGTATTGTTTTGTCTTGCATCTTGTTCCGTCAGTCATACGACTGCCCTTAAACATTGTCCGACGGGAAAAGGATTCGGACAGATGATTTTTGATGAAAATTGTCTTTCCTGTACGGCAGATGAAAAAATCCTGACAGCCCCGAACGGGAAAGGGATGTCTTGCTGTCCGAACGGTTCTGACAGTGTGGCTTGGAATGGTGAGGCGTATGTTTGTTGTGGCGACGGGCTTGTAGCGACGGTTGTTCCTGACAGAGATGACAGTATTTGCTGTCCTGCCGGAACAAAAGAGGCTGTCTGGAATAAAAACGAGGGCTTTTTAGCATATTCTTGTGGACAATGAAATAATGATACGGGTAAAAAAATGCATATTTTAGTTATCGGTGGAGCGGGATATATCGGTTCTCATGTTGTTAAGGAACTTTTGAAAAACGGGGATAAAGTGACGGTTTATGATGATTTATCTACCGGACAGGAAATCAACTTATTTTCTCAAGCCCGTTTTATAAAAGGCTCTATTCTGGATGTGGAAACATTGGCACAGGCTATGGCAGATTCCGTTGACGGTGTCATTTTTTTAGCCGGTAAAAAAGCAGTCGGCGAATCTATGGATTATCCTGAAAAGTATGCCGAAACAAATTTAATCGGTGCCGTCAATGTCTTAAACACAATGGTAAAATACGGAATAACAAAATTCATTTTTTCGTCATCGGCATCTGTTTACGGTTCTCCTTGCTATCTGCCTGTTGATGAAAAGCACACTTTAAATCCGATGAGTTTTTACGGCTTTACAAAATTGGAAACAGAGCGTCTGCTTAAATGGTATAGCGATTTAAAAGGTGTTCGGTTTGTGGCTCTTCGGTATTTCAATGCTGTCGGTTATGATGCCGACGGAGAAATAAAAGGTTTAGAAAAAAATCCGCAAAATTTACTGCCGATTATTATGGAAGTTGCCATAAAAAAACGTCCTGCTTTAAGTATTTTCGGAAATGATTATGATACGCAGGACGGGACATGTGTTCGGGATTATATTCATGTGACGGATTTGGCTGTCGGACATCTAAAGGCATTAGCCTATCTTGATAACGGCGGGACAAGCGATGTTATGAATTTAGGAACGGGAAAAGGAATTTCTGTCTTGGAAATGCTTCAAAAAACACAGGAAATTATCGGTGAAAATTTACCTCATGTTTTTGAAGAACGTCGTGCAGGTGACCCTGCGGAAGTTATTGCTTCTGCCGATAAAGCAAATCGTCTTTTAAATTGGACGGCAACGCATAGCGATTTGGAAAATATTATTCGGACGACATGGAATGCCTATCGGAATGTGTGAACGGTTCTAAAACTTTTTTTGGGGGGAGTGTTTGAATATATTGAATAAAAACGCCGATACACCATTTCGGTCTTTGTAACTCCCCCCGCTTTTGTGGTAAAAGCGGGGAATGTTTTTAAATAAAAGTTTTCTGTTTTTTTACTTTTTGGATAAGAAAGTTCTTGACATTTTTTTTGTTTTTAGGATAAAATACCTTTGTTCTTTGTAAAAGACAAGGGATTGAGATGACAGAGTCTCTCAAATGGTTCCTCTGACGGGGGGAGCTTTTAAATACATTACATTCAATACCTTTTTGGTTTTTACTAAACTCCCCCCACCTTTGTGATTAAATTTTTATACATTAAAACTTCTTGACATTTTTTATTTTTGGAATAAGATACACTTGTTCTTTGTAGATGACAAGGAATGAGATTACAAAGTCTCCCGATAAATGCATTCCCCCCGATGGGGGGAGTGTTCGAATATATTGAATAAGAACGCCGGTCATTTATCACGGTCTTTGTAACTCCCCCCGCTTTTGTGGTAAAAGCGGGGAATGTTTTTAAAAAGGAGTATTTTATGAGCCGTCACAGTAAAATGTTTAACCGATATATGCGTCAGGAAATTGCCGAGCAACTTTTGTTGGCATGTCGTCAGAAAAAATGGAAACCGGAGGATTTAGCCCGTCATTCGGGAGAAGATTTAGAACGTATCAATAAAGTTCTTTTTAAACAAACAGACATAACATTGACATTTCTTGTCAATGTCGTTATCGCATTAGAAAAAAATATGCACATTATGATTTATTGAGGATTATTTTGCACCTGTTTTTTTAAGTTCAATCATACGATTGGCAAAACGGTTCAGTTTGTAATCACGTTGTTTGGAAACAGCGTCTTCTATATCATAAATCATTTTGATTTGAGAAAGGGTAATTTCTACATCGGCCACTTCTTCGGCGATATTTTCAATATTGCCTCTGTCACGTAATTCTTTACAGAGTTCTTTTATCAGTTCGGACATTTCTTCAATAACCATTATTTTTTGTGAGGTATCTCCGAAGTAATCAATGGCATCCCGAAAAATTTTCTGTTCCTGTTGTTTCTCCATTTTTCATCTCCTTTTGTTTTTTAGGGGCAAGTTTCTTTTAAAATACGTGCAGGGTCAAATCGCACATTATTCCACATAAGTGTCAAATGTAAATGAGGCCCTGTCGCCCGTCCCGTTGCCCCGACAAGACCGATGATGTCGCCTTGTTTTACGCTGTCGCCGACAGAAACATTTAAAGCACTTAAATGACTGTATGAAGAATAAATATCACTTCCGTGATGAATAATCACCGTACCGCCGGTATAAAATAAATCTTTTTCCGAAAGAACGACGATACCGTCGGCAACCGTTTTAATTTTTGTCCCTTTCGGAGAAGCAATATCCAGTCCGCTATGTGGGTTTTTAGGGATTCCGTTATAGACTCTGTTTTGTCCGAAAAGTCCGGAATATCGTCCTTTTAAGGGCGATAAAAAACACATGGGAAATCCTGAAAGGGTCGTTTCTTTTCTGGCTTCGTTTATTTTAAGTTGTTCTCTTGCGATTCGGCGCTGTTCCCATGGGGAAGGTTCTACCGTTTTCTGAGGAACGCCGTTGATGTGTTCTATTTTCCAATCGTAAGGTAAAATCTGCACGGGATAAGGTTTGACACTTCCCTCTTTTTTGACGGTTAAAACAAGTGTTTCAGGCGCATCTCTGCCAACGGCAAAAACAAAAGTGTCAAACATGGTCGGCAGTTGTTTATCTCCGATAAAAATCTGTTCGCCTTTTTCTTTTTTTCCGTAAACAAAATCGCCCTGATAAATTTTATCGGGAAGTGTTAAAGCATGTGCATATATCGGGAGGATTAAAAGCAACGTAAAAAGTATTTTTTTCATTTTTCAGTGTCCTTTCTTTTTAAAAAAGTTCCTGTTGTGTCATCGGACGAGGAAGCACTTTTGTTTTAACTTCTCCGTCTTTAAATTTGAGTGTCAGTGCAGACATTGTCTGCGCCTTTTGAGCCGAGGAAACAAGTCCTTTTTTTCCGTCGGTAATCAGAGCAAAACCTTTGTCCAACACCCGTTCATACGAGGAGGCTTCAAGCAGTCGTGAAAGAGAGGAAAATTTTTCCTGTTTTCGGGACATAAAATGTGTCAATGCTAAATTTAACCGTTCTGTTTTGTCGTCTAAACGCTGTAAATAATTCTCTACCAATTCAGAGAGTTTCGGCATTCCTTTGACGGCTATTTCAAGTTGTCTTTTTTTGTCTGCCGTTGTTCGCAAAAGCCCCTCGGTCATTCTTTTTTCAAAAGTCATAACTTTGAGTTTTAATTCAGAAGCAACAGGTACGGCTTTTTCGGCGGCACCGGTCGGTGTCGGCGCTCTTAAATCGGCGACATAGTCAATCAGTGTCGTGTCTGTTTCGTGTCCGACGGCAGAAATAAGCGGTATTTTACAATCAAATGCAGAACGGGCAACAATTTCTTCGTTAAAACACCATAAATCTTCCAAACTTCCTCCCCCTCGGGCAACAATCAAAACATCAGGACGAGGAATCAGGCCGTCTTTTGTCATTAAACCTTCGCTCGGGATTCTGTCAAATCCTCGTATGGCTGAGGCGATTTGTTCTGCCGCTCCCTCTCCTTGAACCAATACAGGCCACAGGTAAACAGGTGTCGGAAAACGTTCTTTAATTCGGTGCATAATATCCCGAATAACGGCGCCGGTCGGACTGGTAATTACACCGATGTTTTTGGGTAAAAAAGGAATAGGCTTTTTTTTATCTGCATCAAAAAGTCCCTCGGTTGCTAACTTCTTTTTTCGCTCTTCTAATAATTTTAATAACGCCCCCTCGCCGGCAGGTTCAGCGCTTTCCACAATCATCTGATAATTACTGCGTCCGGCATAGGTTGAAAGATGTCCCGTACAGATAACTTCCAAGCCCTCTTGTAAGGCAGATTTTGTTGCAGAGGATACACCACGCCAACAAATAGCATTCAAAACGGAATCTTTGTCTTTTAAGGAAAAATAGGTATGGCCGGATGAGGCTCGTTTCAATTCCGTGATTTCTCCTCGTACCTGAATGTTTGAAAAGGTATTTTCAACAACGCTTTTTAAAAGAGATGAAATTTCAGAAACGGAAAAACATTTTATTTCGGTCATTTTCTTTTCCTCTCAAAAAACTTTTTCATCACAAGAGCGCATTTTTCTTCTTCCAATCCGCCGTAAATGTCAGGTTTATGATGGGTATGATTTAAAACACGGGCACCGTGTTCTATCCCGCCTGATTTCGGGTCATAAGCACCAAAATAAATTCGGTCAATTTTAGACCAAGCCAATGCACCTGCACACATGGGGCAAGGTTCAAGTGTTGTAAAGAGGGAATATCCCGAAAAATGATTTGTTTTTAAAATTTTTCCTCCCTCCCGCAGGGCTAAAATTTCGGCATGTGCTGAAATATCGTTCATTTTTTCCGTCTGATTATGCGCCGTTGCAATAATTTTCCCCGTGTTTGTTTCAAAAAGAACGGCACCGACAGGTATTTCGTCTGTGTCAAATGCTTTTTGGGCTTCTTCAAGAGCAGTTTCAACAATTATTTTATTCATTTTTTTAAAGACTTTTCTTTTTTTTCTGATATAATAACAGAAATCATGGAAAAGAACAAAGAAAGAATTGCAAAAAAATTAGCACACGTCGGAATTGCTTCCCGTCGTGGCGCTGAAGAGATGATTCTCGCCGGCAGAGTTTGTGTCAATGGCGAGAAGTTAAATACGCCTGCTTTTTTAGTAGATGAGGATGATAAAATAACGGTTGACGGAAAAGAAATCGGCACGGTTTCCGTATCCCGAATGTGGTGCTATTATAAACCGAGAGGACTTTTGACAACGCACAAAGATCCGAAAGGACGACCGACGGTGTTTGAAAATTTGCCGAAGTTTTTGCCTCGTGTTATTTCTATCGGGCGACTGGATTTAAATTCCGAAGGGCTTTTACTCCTGACAACGGACGGTGCGATTGCACGCAAAATTGAACTTCCGTCTACCGGATGGAAAAGAAAATACAGGGTTCGCATTCACGGTAAAATGACGCCGGAAATTATTGCTAAAATTAAAAAGGGAATTACCGTTGACGGGGTTCGTTATGCACCGGCTGATATTGAAATAGAACCCTCGCAGTCGGGTGGGGCTAATCAGTGGATAAAAATAACGCTGACAGAGGGTAAAAATCGTGAAATCAGAAAAATGATGGCCTCTTTCGGGCTGGAAGTCAGTCGTCTTATTCGTATTGCTTACGGGCCTTTTCAATTGGGCAACTTAAAAGAGGGCGAAGTTAGAGAAATCCCCTCTAAAATCATCAGAGAGCAACTGCCGTGCGTATCGTAGGCGGAACTTTTAAAGGCAGAACTTTGAAAGCCCCTGATACAGGGCTGACACGTCCGACTTCTGACAGAGCCAGAGAGGCTCTTTTTAACATTCTCTCGTCTTATCTTTTAAAGACAGATAAAAATTGGGCTGATATTGTTTTTGCCGATATTTTCGCAGGTAGTGGGGCTGTCGGAACTGAGGCTCTTTCCAGAGGAGCACGAAAAGTTTTTTTCGTTGAAAAAAATAAAGAAGCAATTGCGTGTATTCGTCAAAATACAAAAGGAATAACAGGGGCAGAAATTTTGTGTACGGATGCATTTGATATGCCTTTTTCAAAAACAGCGTGTGATATTATTTTTACGGATGCTCCCTATCAAACACATTTTGGCGAAAAAGTCATTGAAAGTATAGAAAAAAAAGGGTGGATTAAAGAGAATACCCTTGTCATTATTGAAGTGGAAAAAAATGAAAAGCCGATACTTCCCGACGGTTTTGTTTTAAAGGAGGAAAGAACTTACGGAAAGGGAAAACTGATTTTCTGTCAAAAAAGTGTGTAAAAATGCTTGTGAAAATCGGACTTATCTTTTATAGTGTTCTCTATAAGAAAGGATAATGATTATGAATACAAAATTATTTGCTGATACCTTGCGTTTTTTATCTATGGATATGGTGGAAAAGGCAAAATCAGGACATCCCGGAACGCCTATGGGAATGGCGGATATTACGGCAGTTTTATTTTCTAAGTTTTTAAAGTTTGATGCATCTGCCCCCCGTTGGCCGGACAGGGACAGATTTCTGCTTTCCAATGCACATGCCAGTGCTTTGCAATACGCTCTGTTATATTTGACAGGGTACGATGATATTTCTATGGATGATTTAAAAGCGTTTCGTCAATTGGATTCTAAAACGGCGGGTCATCCGGAATATCGTGTCTTAAAAGGAATAGAGGCCAGTGGCGGTCCTTTGGGACAAGGTCTCGCTATGGCTGTCGGTATGGCTCTTTCGGAAAGAATGTCCGAGGCCCGTTTCGGTAAAGAATTGGTTGACCATTATACTTATGTGACAATCGGTGACGGCGATTTGATGGAGGGGATTTCCGAAGAGGCTATTTCCTTAGCCGGTCATTTCCGTTTGA
>JAFQJY010000051.1 GCA_017414845.1 Alphaproteobacteria bacterium
CCGTCTCCCATCACTCGTCCGCCGAAACCGATAATATGCCCGCGTCTATCCTGTATCGGAAAAATAACCCTGTCCCTGAAATAATCGTAATTATCCCGCCCTGCCTCAGTTGATTTACAAACCAGTCCCAGCGCTATCAAATCCTGTTCGTCACACCCCTCACGAAGCAGATAGGTTCGTAAAAGATTACCACCGGGAGCATATCCTAACCGAAATGTTTCTATTGTCTGCGCCTCTAACCGACGCTTTTTCAGATAAGACAGTGCTTTCTCACCTACTGTTTTAAAAAGTTGTTCCTGATAAAAAGAGCAGGCTTTTTCCATAATCTTATAAAGCGACATTTGACGCTTAGCCATTGCCTGTTGTTCAGGTGTACTTCTCGGTGGTTCCATCCCGACGGAACGACACAATTGCTCCAACACATCCGGAAAACTTCTTCTCTCCGTTTCCATCACAAAGCGAATGGCATCCCCATGCGCTCCACATCCGAAACAGTGATAAAATCCCTTTTCTTCGGAAACGGAAAAAGAGGGGGTCTTTTCGTGATGAAAAGGACACAGTCCGATATATTCCCGCCCCCGTTTCGTCAGTTTAACCTTTTTCCCGACAACCTGAGCAAGCGAAATTTTACTGTTGAGTTCTTCCAAAAAACGGGGAGGTAGTGGCATAACCTAGAAGCATCCCTTAATCATTGCAGAGGCTTTTGAAAAATCCATTTGTCCTGCATATTTGGATTTTAAAGCCCCCATCACCTTCCCCATATCTTTAATGGAAGAAGCACCGGTTTCAGCAATAACCGCATCTATCGCTGCCTTAATAGCCTCATCATCCATTTGTTCGGGAAGAAATGTGGTAATGATTTCTATTTCTGCTTTTTCCTTAGCGACTAAATCGTCACGCCCGCCTTTTTCATAAAGTTCAATACTCTCTTTACGTTGTTTAATCATAGACTGCAAAACGCCTAAAATTTCATCATCCGTAATACCGTCTGTCTTTCCGCTCGGACGGGCAGCGATGTCCTTATCTTTAATTGTAGCGTTTATCATTCGCAAAATAGAAGTCTTTGCATCGTCTTTTGCTTTCATCGCCGTAATCATTTCAGATTTAATTTTTTCTCTTAGCATATTAGTTCTCCTTTTTAAAAATAAACAATTCTGAATCAAGTGGCATGTTTTTCTCCGTTTCATACAATCCTACCGTTGACTTGATTCCTTTGGCATCCACGAGTTCCCATTGTTTGAGAGACAAAGGTTCTCCTTCCACAATCAGTGTCAACTCACCTAGTTCTTCCTCTCCGTTTTTAACGGCCGTAATCCTGTACTCATCTAACTCCGAAGAGATATCTTTAACCAAAAAAGCCTTTTCGTCAAATGAAAAATCAGGTTTAAGCAGAATTGCTGCCGGTGTCTGATCTATTTCCAGATAAGAAACCTGATCAAAACCTTTGTCATAGTAAATCAGATAATAGCCGTCTGCAATAAACTGAATGTCAGAGGGTTTATCATACACCATTCGCATTCTATTCGGTCGAGACAGATAAAAATCTCCGTGCTGTAAATAATGACCGTCCTTGCTTGAAAACTGTGTAAAACGACTTTTCATTGTTGTAAAAGAATTGAGCAATTCTTCTGTTTTTTTCAAAATTTCTCTGTTTTCGGGCGTATCCAAATTTTTTGGCACAACGGCGTATGCCTCAAAACTCAACAAAAGACAAATCAAACAACCTATTTTTTTGAACATTACTCTTTATCTCCTACCAAAACCTCACGACGACCTGTCGGAGATGCCTTAGAAACGATTCCCTCTTTTTCCATTCTGTCAATCAGGTCTGCC
>JAFQJY010000052.1 GCA_017414845.1 Alphaproteobacteria bacterium
GTTCTAAAGCTACGCCGATTGGTGCATCTGCAAAATTTGCTGTTGCCGGTAATGAATTGCCAAAGAAAGATTTGGTTATGATTGCCATGAGTTCTGAACACGTTTATGTGGCTCAGGTTGCTTTGGGTGCAAAAGATGCTCAAACGATTCAGGCTTTTGCTGAGGCTGAGGCTTTTGACGGTCCTTCTATTATCATTGCCTATGCACACTGTATCGCACATGGCTATGATATCGGAAAAGATGGCTTGGATCATCAGAAAATGGCTGTGGAAACAGGTCTGTTCCCGCTCTATCGTTTTGATCCTCGTCGTTTGGAAGCCGGACAGGTTCCTCTGCAACTTGACTCCAAAACGACAAAGTCTGTTGCCGAGTTTATGGAAACGGAAACACGGTTTAAAATTGTTCAACGTGCCGATGTCGAGCGTTATGAACGCTTGGTGAAAAAGGCTGAAGAGCAAATTGCAAATCGTCTGAAATTATACGATCACTTAGCACAAAACTAACAGTGAGTATAACTTAAAAAAAGAAACGCCTGGGATAGTTTCTCAGGCGTTTTTTTAATGTATTGAAAATAAAAGAATTTTTAAACCGGTTTGTATGTAATAATTTGTAAGAATGATTGATTTGATTTTAGGCAAGAATATCGTTATTCTCAAAAAAAAACGAAAGGGATATGCCTATGATTGCTGAAATTTCAAGATTATCTTCCGATATGAAGTTCTGTCAAAAGACGTTTAGAAATTCTATCTATGCCGTCGGGATTGGAGTACATTCCGGTGCCAAGACGAAGATTTCATTTCATCCTGCTCCGATAGATACAGGGATTGTTTTTCGTCGTGTTGACATAACGGACAGGGATAACTTGATACCGGCTGATTATGCACATGTCGTTGATACGAGATTGTGCAGTTGTTTCGGTAATGAAGTCGGTGTAACAATTTCTACGGCAGAGCATGTTATGGCAGCGTTGTCTGCTTTTGGTGTTTCTAATGCTTATATAGAGGTTGACGGGCCTGAGGTTCCTATTATGGACGGTAGTGCAAAAGATTTTGATTTTTTGTTTGATTGTATCGGATTAGTTGAGCAGGACGCTCCATTAAAGGCACTTCGTATAAAGAAAGAAGTTGTTTTTGAAGATGGTAAAGGAGCTGTTGTTTCTTTAATTCCTGCCGAGGAAGGTCTTTCTATGGAATTTATGATTGATTTCCCTGCAAAAGCTATCGGGCATCAGGAGTGTTTTATTGAAAATATGGATAAAAACAGTTTTCGGCGGGAAATTTGTTATGCTCGAACTTTCGGACAGAAACAAGAGATTGAAATGTTGCGCCAAATGGGACTGGCCCGTGGTGGTTCTCTTGAAAATGCTGTATGTGTAGATGGTGATACGATTATGAATCCTGAGGGACTTCGTCATCCGACTGAGTTTGTTCGTCATAAAATTTTAGATGCTGTCGGAGATTTATACCAAGCTGGTATGCCGATTATTGCCTCATATAAGGGGTGCTGTAGTGGTCACTTCCATACAAATGCTTTATTGAAAAAAGTCTTTGAAGATGAAAGCAATTACGAAATTGTGGATTTGAACGAGTTTAAAAAAGGAATAGTTACTCAAAAAGCAGTGGCGTAAAGATACATTGAATGGAGTTTTGAATTTCTAAATCGTTCTTTACTTTTGTTCTTTTTTAAGGTATAATCCGCATTCAAAAAGGAATAAAAGATGAATAAACCTGAGTTACTTGCGCCTGCCGGTGATATTGAGGCCGGATATGCTGCACTTTATTATGGTGCTGATGCCGTTTATTTGGGGTTGCAGAAATTTTCTGCTCGTGCAACGGCAACAAATTTTGATGAGAATAGTTTATGTCGTTTTACCGGTTATGCCCATTCACTCAACCGAAAAGTATATGTGGCGGTCAATACGGTTGTTCAGACAGATGAATTAGACGGACTTATGGAAACACTGAGCATTTGTGAAAAGGCAAATGTGGATGCTGTTATTTTACAGGATTTAGGAGTTGCAAAACTGATTAAAACCACTTTTCCGTCACTTGTTCTTCATGCCAGTACACAAATGGCTGTACATAATTTAGAAGGGGCTTTGTTTCTAAAAAAACAGGGCTTTTCCCGAGTTGTTTTAGCACGAGAGTTGTCTCTTGACGAAATAAAAAAAGTTGCTGATGCCGGCATAGAAACAGAGGTTTTTATTCATGGTGCATTGTGTTATTCATACAGTGGGTTATGCTTATTCTCTTCGCTGATAAGTGGTAAAAGTGCTAATCGGGGAAAGTGTCTTTATCCGTGTCGTGCCTGTTTTGCGACAGACAGCGGAAAGCAACATCTTTTTTCTATGAAAGATTTAGCATTAAAAGAGAACATTTTGAAATTGCCTGTTACCTCTTTAAAAATAGAGGGGCGCAAGAAGACTGCTCTTTATGTCGGTGCCGTGACTGATTATTATCGGCATATTTTAGATGGGAAAAAGCCGACGACAGAAGATAATTTAAAACAGATTTTTGCACGTCCGTGGACGGAGTTTCATTTATTCGGTAATAATAAAAATGCGATAGACAGAGATTTTGTCGGACACAGAGGATTACGGATAGGTTCTGTTTTAAAAGCCTTTCGTGATAAAATTGTTTTTAAGACAACGCATGCAATCGGACGACATGACGGTATACAGATAGATATCGCAGGAACAGAAAAACCGTTTGGATTTTCGGCCGAGAAAATAATAGTTGGTACTAAAAGTGTTTTACAAGCAAAGGCAGGACAACAGGTGGAAATTTATCTTCCTGAAAAGCCTCCGTTTATTCCGAAAGGAAGTGCCGTTTATTTGGCTTCTGCATCTGAGGTCAAAGGGGCTTATCCGTATACAAAACCGAAGCCGGATGCTTTTATGCCACGAATAGCCGTGGATGTCGCTGTTTTTATTGAACAGAACAAAATTATGGCAACGGCTCTCGGTAAAACGATTTCTGTGAGTGGAGATTTTCCCAAAGCGCAAGATTTGAACAATGTGCAAAATTGTGTCCGAAAGGCCTTTGAAAAAAGCGGAGAAAGTCAGTTTACACTTGGAGAATTATGTTTGGAAAATAAAGAGGGCTTATTTGTTCCTACTTCTGTTTTAAATGATGTTCGTCGTCGTCTTTATTCCGATATAGAAATTACGGAAGAAAAAAAAGTACTTCCTGTTTTTGAAAAAAGAAAAACATCAAGTGAGGGTAAGATTATCGTAAAAACGGATGACTTAAAAATTTTGGAAGACATTCCTCTTGATGAAGCGGATGAGGTGTTAGTAGAAGTGTCACCGACATTTAACTTAGACGAGTTGAAAAAAATTCCTAAAAATAAAGTTCGTTTAGCACTTCCGACCGTTTGTCGTCATCCGAAAGGATTTAAGCCGTTGATAGAAAAAGCGCTTAAAAACGGATATAAAAAATGGGAGGTCGGTAATTGGTGGGGATTTGAAGTTTTGCCGAATATCGGGATTGATTTGACGACAAGTGAAATGATTTATACATTGAATCCGCTTACTGTGGAACATTTGAAAGAAATGGGCGTTTCACGTATTACTTTTTCGGCAGAGGATACGCTGGATAATATGAAAAAACTCAATGAGGTTTCATCTCTGCCGGTGGTTTGGTGCGTTTATCAAAACGTTCCTCTTTTTATCAGTGCTACCTGCGTTCGTGAAAATGCGTGTGTCAATTGTACAAAAAAAGAACTTCGTCGTACAGTGAGAATGAACGGACAAATCTATGAGGTTGTTTCCAAAAATTGTCAGACAACAGTTTGTGCAGAACAGCCTTTTTCACAGACAGAACATCTTTCAAAAATGAAACCGGATTGGTATCGGGTGGATTTTGTCGGCAGAAAATATACCTCGGAAGATATTCGGGAAATATGGACGGCATTTAAAAATCAAACAGAAATAAAGGGAAGCCTGAAAGGGAATTTTTTAAAGTCTTTGTAAAATCCTCTTGTGAAAGGGAGAAATAGGTGGTATACTCTGCCTATTATGACCGAACTTAAAAGACCTGCCCGAAAACTGTACACGAAACCTCTAACAGATGAGGACAGGTGGAATTTTCTTCCTTATAAACCTCAGGATATTGATTATCTGCCGAAAGATGCTCCCGATTACACATCGGATATGCGTGCTGTCAAGGCCTTAGAGACTCTCCGAAGCGGACAAAAATTAGAGGATAAAAACTTCTCCGGTTATAACTTTAAAGGGGCTGATTTGTCCGGTTTAGATTTAAGTGGTGCCGACTTTTCAAAAACAAATTTAACCGGTGTTGATTTTTCTAAGTCCGATTTGAAAAAGGCAGATTTTTCTTATGCCTATATGGAGGGAACAAACTTTTCTGAGGCAGATTTAACAGAGGCGGTTTTTAAAGGCGTCTTTTTTAAAAACTGCTGTTTGGATGGCGCCATTATAGATGAGAAAACAAAGACATACTTGGGTTCTTTGGAATGGCTGATAGAGCAAATTGAAAAGGGATTGCTTGATATCGGTTTTTTAACGCCTCAGGATTTGCTGTTTGTGGATTTGCGGTTGATAGATTTCAGTCGTGTGGATATCTCGGGTATGGATTTGTCGGGTTTTGATTTAACGGGGGTCAATTTGTCCGGTGTCTATGTAGATAAAAAACACTTGGCAGGTATGGAGTTTATGGAAAAAATGAAAGAACGCCGAGAACAACTTGAGAAGAAGACACTTAAAGAACAGGTTGTTTTGTCCGAGCGACTGGCATACGAGCGTAAAGAAAAAATTGAAGCCTATGCAAGAGAGGAATTTTCAAAACAGCAACACCCAAGGGGAACGGCATCTTCTTTTACCAGACCGCCCCGTAAGGAAATGCCGTATCGTGTGTCGGAAAAAGCAACCGTAAAACCGGATGAAACAAAAGGGGGAAAGGTGCATAGTACGGATGAGCCCGTTATTCAGAGAATGCCTTCTGATTTAACGAATAATACGGGGATACAGGTTCTTTCCAAACAGCCTCAAAATGTTAAACTGAAATCAACTAATTTAAAGAAAAGGACATAAGTGATGATAAAACTCAATCCTGCTTACCATCATCGCCGAATGGCCTACCTTTATTTAGCATTGATGTTCACTGTAACGTTGGTTGTTTTTTGGTTTGTAATGCTTTTTACCATTCCACTGATGTATTTGGTCGGGAGCGGTTTTTCTGACTGGGCGCAGGTTGGCGCATTTTATAAAGAAACACTTTCTGATTTATTCTATCCGTTAAAGGCGTGGGCGTTTTGGTTGTACGATTA
>JAFQJY010000053.1 GCA_017414845.1 Alphaproteobacteria bacterium
AGTGTATAGAGATTTGGGGCTTTCTTATGCAGAGTCATCAAGGCTTGTTGATTTCGTTTTTGAACAGATTATTCAGGCTTTTGAAGCCGGTGAGGATGTTAAGATTTCATCGTTTGCTACGTTCTTGTTGCGTCACAAACGGGAAAGAGAAGGGCGCAATCCTAAAACGGGAGAGGCGTTCCCGATTTGTTCTCGGACAGGCTTGTCTTTTGTGCCTTCTCAGGCGCTTAAAACAGCCGTTGAAAAGGGAATTAAAGAAGTCAGATGACACAGAAAAGCACATATCAGAGCATTTCCGACGTTTCAAAGTTGCTGGATGTTCCGTCACATGTGCTACGTTTTTGGGAAACTCAATTTCAGGAAATTAAACCTGTCCATCGGACAGGCGGTCGTCGTTATTATCGTCAGGAAGATGTGGATACACTTATTGCGATAAAAAATTATTTATATAAAGAACATTACACGATAAAAGGCGTTCAGAAAATTTTACGCCTAAAACAGGCTAAAACATCAGGAAATATGCCGACTGAGACGTTCATAGAAGAGATGCGAGACATACGTCGTTTTTTGTCGGAGTCGCTTTCAAAAAAATAATTTCAAAAAAAAACAACAAAAAAAACAAAAAGTCCTTGATTCTTTTTATCTTTTGGGGTACATTAGGGACAATTGGGTTATTTGTATTGAGGGAAAAACCGATGAATATTTTTGAAAAGATTATTCAAAGCTGTGCTTTTATTCGTAAAAAGCAGGTGTCTTTTTGTCATTTAAACGACGGAAAACAAAGAAAAAAAACGCCGATGTTTGAAAGCGGACGTTCAAAATGGGAAATTATTGCCGTTTTGGTTTTGATTTTCTTATTGTCCTTGCTGGGGGTTGTGTTTTTAAGTTATCTCTCAAACAAATGGAAAGCGAACGATACTGTTCGTGATGTTATGTTGCGTGCGGCAAATGTCGCGACCCAATACGCTTCATACGACCCAAAAGACTATCCTGAAGAATTCATTTTTAAGGACCTTGGTGATAAAGGAACCCATCAATACCCGATTAAAACCCGAAAAGAACCCAATAATTCGGACTTTGTTTATCACGTAGAGGTCTCAAATGTTTCTAAGGAAGTTTGTCGGTCCATGCTTGCAATGCGCCCGCCTCATATTGATTACTATACGGTCAATATGACGGCAGAAGAGGCCGGTAAAAGAGCCAGTATGGCTGACTGTAACAGAGAGAGTAATACACTCTACTTCTACTTTGAAACAATCGGAGAGATTTCGTCTTGTCCGAATGTTTCCTGTACAAAACCTTGCGAACGGTTGGATACGGAGACTTGTCAATGCGTGCCTCAATGCGGAAGTAATCCCTGTTGTTCTTGTGGCGCAAACGGTTGTGGTCCAAGTATTGCCTGTCCGGCAGGGCAGGTTCCTGTTTTATCTGGAAGTACCTGTTCTTGTACGCCATGTCAGGGAACAATTGTGTATGACTCTTTCGGATGTGCCAGTTGTCGTGGTGCAACTTGTATTCCGTGTAGCGGAACTTGTGAGGATATGCAGGTGGGCGTAGATGCCAGCGGTTGTCCTATTTGTCAAAATACCTGCGCTTGCAATCCGAGCAGTTGTTTGGGAACGTGCGAGCATATGCAGGTTGGTACGGACTCCC
>JAFQJY010000054.1 GCA_017414845.1 Alphaproteobacteria bacterium
CAGTGTACGGAAGACTGTTATGTGTATGCCAGTCCGGAGTGGGGCTGTAAAAATAAAGATACCTATTCCGGTTATGCCCGATGTATTTATTAAATAATAAAATGTAATATCTCATTAAAATAACACTTGCAAAAAAAGTCTTTAACAGATACCCTCTGTAAAAAACGGACAAATAGGGTGAAGATGAATTTTAATGAAAGAGTTTACGCTTTTTTAAAAAACGTTCCGAAAGGAAAGGTCGTTACTTACGGTCAGGTCGCATCTGCCGTCGGAAATCCTTATGCGTCAAGGGCTGTCGGATATGCGCTTCACCATAATCCAGAACCCGTGACAATTCCCTGTCATCGGGTTGTTTTTAAAGACGGACGGTTGGCTTTTGGTTTTGCTTTCGGTGGACAGGGAAAACAGGCTCTGTTGCTTAAAAATGAAGGGGTTGAAGTGTCCTCTGATTTCAGAGTGGATATGAAAAAATATCAGTGGAGAACGAAAGAATGCTGACACATTTTTTGTTGATAAGGCATGGAGAAACAGATTGGAATAAAGAAAAAAGATGTCAGGGAGGAACGGATATTCCTCTGAATGAAACAGGCAGATTGCAGGCTGAAAAAATTTCAAAACAACTCAAAAAAGGAGACTATTCTGCCCTTTATACAAGTGATTTAAAACGAGCCCGTCAAACAGCCGAAGTTTTGAATGAAACGTTATCTCTTTCCATACAAACGGCAAAAGAACTCAGAGAATTAAATCACGGAGAAGCCGAAGGAAAAAAAGATATAAGGCAAATATATGGGGATATTCTTGCGATTATGTACGATAATACGCATCCGAACTGTTTTGATATACGACTTCCGTCGGGTGAAAGCAGGAATGATGTTTTGGTAAGACTTCTTCCTTTTTTAAGAAAAGTCGCAGAAAAACATAAAGGAGAAAATATTTTACTTGTTAGCCACGGTAATTTAATACTATCTCTTTATTTAGCATTTCATAAAAATGATTTTATATTTAAAAACGGAGATGCTTTAAAATTTTCGTACGATAGTGATACGGATATTTTTTGTAATTTTGAGGCGTTTTCATTTAACAAGGAGTAAAAATAATGAATGCTTGGAGACTTTCAAAAGATTTTATTTTAGCATCAGCCTCACCCAGACGATTGGAACTTTTAAAAAATGCGGGTTTTATTCCTTTAAAAGTCGTTTCGGCAGATATTGATGAGACAATTAAAGAGGGTGAAAAGCCGTGTGCCTATGTGGCACGTGTTGCAAAAGAAAAGGCGCTGTATGTTGCCTCCTTGCATAAAGGAATATGTGTCGTGAGTGCCGATACGATTGTCCTTGCCGGCGGAAAAATTATTCGTAAGGCAAAAAACGAACAAGAGGCTCGTCAAAACTTAGAATTTCTCTCGGGAAAAACACAGTATGCCATTACGGGATATTGTGTTGTTTCTGATAAGGGAGAAGTCCTTGTTCGGACTGTTAAAACAAAAATTATTTTGAAGAAATTTGCGCCTGAGGAAGTTGAAACGCTTTTAAATTCAGGAGAATGGAAAGATGCGGCCGCCTATAAAATTCAAGGGATTATGTCGGCGATGGTTAAAAAGGTAAAAGGTTCTTATACGAATATTGTCGGACTTCCCGTGTTTGAAATTTCAGAGGATTTAAAAAGGATTCTAAAATGAGTTTTCTGGATATGTTGCGACAAGAAGCAAAGGTGCATTTTATAAATGAGGGATTAGAAGAAAAAATTACGGAACACCTGTCGTCGGAAAGACCGATACTTGTCGGTGTATGTGGAGAGAGCGCCTCCGGAAAAACAACTTTGTTTAATCGTTTAAGAGAACAGTTACCGACAGCAACTTTTATAAGTACGGATAATTACTATAAAGATATGAGAGAGGCGTTTAAGAAATATGGTTCGTTCAGTCAAATGGTTGAGGCCGGATATCCGACCGAAAGTTCAGAGGCGTTTCAAACGGAGGTTCTTCGGAGAGATTTAGAAAACATCAAAAACGGACAAAGCGTTTTGGGGTGTGCCTATGATATGAAAACAGGGGAAAGTAAACCGGAACAGATTTTATACAAGCCGTCTAAGTTAGTTTTCGCTGAGGGAATTTGTACATTTTATGATGAAATCAGGGATATGTTTGATGTGAAAGTATATCTGACCGTGGATAAGGAAGTTCAAAAAGAACGTTATTTTAAGCGGGTTTTAGAAAGAGGGCATCGTTTAGAGGATATGGAACAACAGTTTAAACGGGTATCCGAATCGGCTGAAAAATATATTCGTATTCATCAAAAATATGCTGATTTGGTTATGGAACTTTACCCGAAAGAACAAGCCGTTCGTAAAATCAGTCGTCAATTTTACGTAAAGGGACTTGATAAAGAGAAAGAAAGAATTTAATATCCCTGTAAGAAAGGAAAGAAAAATGACTTATTCTAAAACAGTACAAAAGATGATGTTAAAGTGTCAAAAAGATGAAATGACAGGGGCTTCGTTATATCATTTTTTTGCAAAACGGATGAAAGATGTTAAAAATGCAGATATTTTAAAAAAAATAGGGGATGATGAATACCAACACGCCAAAGTTTGGAAACAGTATACGGGAAAAACGGTTCGTCCGTCGCTGTTAAAGAAAATATGGTATGGTCTTTTAACTTATATTTTAGGGTACACGTTTGTTATTAAATTTTTGGAAAACAATGAGTACAAGGGGATTCGTGATTTAAAAGAACTGGCGCAGGAAATTCCGGAGGCTGAAAAAATAATTGCTCAGGAAGAAGCGCATGAAAAAGCCTTGATAGAAATGCTGGATGAAGAACGTCTCAATTATGTCGGCGCAATGGTTTTAGGTCTTAATGATGCATTGGTGGAATTGACGGGAACAATTGCCGGTCTGACATTTGTTTTGATGAATACACGATTGATTGCAATGGCAGGTATTATTACAGGGATTGCTGCGACGCTTTCTATGGCGGCTTCTAATTATTTAGCCGAACGGGCTGACGGAAATCCGAAAGCGTTAAAGGCAAGTATTTATACAGGTGTTGCCTATCTGATAACGGTTATATTACTTGTATTGCCGTATCTTATTTTTCCGAAAGATATGTTTTTAACGGCGCTTGTCGTTATGCTGGCTGTTGTTGTTCTGATTATCGCTTTTTTCAATTACTATATCGCTGTTGTTCGTTCGGAAAAGTTTTTACCGAAGTTTATTGAAATGGCGCTGATTAGTCTGTCTGTCGCCGGTATTTCTTTCGTTATAGGGTGGCTTGCAAAATTACTGTTTAATCTGGATATCGGTTAAAAAAAAGAGCGATTTAATCGCTCTTTTTTATTCGTATGAACGATCGTACAAACGAATACTGTCTTTCAGGCGATCGTCATAGCGCATAGAATCCAAACTGTCTTGAATGTTTTGGTTGGATTCCTGTTCTCTGTCGCAGAAATCTTCCAGCCAAGAACAAATTTTAACCGGTTTTTTTATTTCTGCTTTTTTCTTTCTGTCAGCCATACTATTCCCTTTCGTTTTTAGCGAAAGGAGTTTGTACACTTTTTTCTTTAAAATGTCAAGTGTTTTTTAAATATTTGTTTACCAAATATCTCCCCATGAGGATTTTCGTGCTTTTTTATAAAGTTCTCCCTCTTTTTTAGAAACGGTCTTATCAAGATGTTGGCCGTTATTTTGGCACAGAGATAAACGGATGTGGCCGTTGTGAATTTGAGGGTGTCTGAGAATACGTGCCGTGTATGACGGAGTAGGATTTTTTGATATAATCAGATAGCAGAATTTTTCATCTTCGTAGGCAAGTTTGCCTCCTTTTACCTGTCGGTGTATTTTTGTCCTCGGAATACGACATGAAAAATGGCACCAGTCATTTTCAGAAACGGGACAAGTATGTGTATGAGGGCAAGGGGCAACAATAAAAGCGCCTTTTTCTATGAAAAAATCTCTATATTTTTTAAAACTTAAAAATACATCCGGTGTTCCCGGGTCAATTAAAATCAAAAATTTTTGTGTGTGTTGCCACAAGTTTGACAATGCAGTCATCCGATCTTTTTCAGATAATTCGTTTAAGACATAAGAGCAGATAACCAAATCGGCAGAAATGTTATCGGGCAGAGTTAAAATATCGCCGTCCTGCCAGACGGGAAAAGGTGAAAAGTCGGCTTGTGTCATTAAATGTTTCCCGATGTCTCGCATGGCTTTTTCTTTTTCAACGGCGACTGTTTCCGTTTTAGGAAACATTTCTGCAACAGCCCATGAAACAGCCCCGGTTCCTGCACCGACATCTAAGCAATTTTTTATATCTGTGTTCGGGTATAAGAAAGATAGTTGTTCCAAAACAAAAGAAACGGCGCCGAATGTCGCAGGCATTCTGAAAAGAGAATAAACCTTTGCTTCATTTATGTCTGTCAAAAGAGGTTTCCCGTTTCTTTCTTTGCTTCTGTAACGACCGGATATACGTTCCGTAAGAGAGGTAATCTGTTTTGAAGAAAGAGAACTTATTTCCTGTTCTATGGCATTTTTTAAGGGGGTTGGCAGTTCCATGATAAATATCCTTTTTTGTTGAGTATAAATATTTTTTACACAAAATTAAATAAAAAATTGACTACGGCAAAATTTGACGTATAATTGCGACTCCGAGGTTTAAAATGTCGTATAAAAAAACAGAAAATTTAATGGATTTGGCAATATGGATGCAGTCATCTCGTAAGGGTATCGGTCTGATGGATATTATGAAACGGTTTAAGGTTTCTCGTCGGACGGCAGAACGGATGCGTGATTTGATATTAGAGCGTTTTCATCAAACGCAAGAGGTAGATATCGGTGATCATAAAAAGCGTTGGCGGATACCGTCGGAAACGCTCAGTGAAATGATACATTTTACCCGTAAGGATATTTCGTTTTTAAAGAAAATTCAAACCTCTTTTGAAAAACAGGATATGTCGGCTGAGGCTGTTCATTTAGGGGCTATTGTTCAAAAAATTCAAGCCGTTTTTAAGTAATCAAAGATATAAGTTAGACGCCATTTGATTGAGACGCTCTATCCGTTTTTCAATAGGCGGATGTGTGCTGAAAAGCGTGGCAAATTGAGCCAGAGGCGAACAGATACAGGCCGTTGCCATTTGTTTGGAGTTATCTAAAATTTCCACACGTGAATCTTGGGATATTTTTTTAAGTGCAGAGGCAAGTGCCACAGGATTTCGTGTCAGATAAGCACCACGGGCATCTGCCTGATATTCTTGTTGCCGTGAAAGAGCAAGCCGAATAATCGGTGCAATCAGATAAGCAAAAAAGACAAGCGCAAAACCGACAAGAGCAAGAATAGACCCGTTGTCTTTTTTACTGCGTCGTTTACCGGAAAAACTTCTGACAAGGATTTCTCCGAGCGTTCCTAAGGCACCGATACCGGTAATGACAAACATATTCAAACGAATATCCCGATTGGTAATGTGCGCAATTTCATGTGCAATAACGGCATCTAATTCCAATGCCGAGAGTTTTTCTATAATACCGGTCGTAAAAGCAACAGAGGCTTTCCGAGGGGAATATCCTGTTGCAAAGGCATTGAGAGAGGAATCGTCTATCAAATAAACTTTGGGACAGGGGATACCTGCCGCAAGTGCCATATTTTCAACAGCACGACGAACTTTACGATATTCGGGTGTGTCCGGACAAGGGGACGCCCCTGAAAAACTCAGCATGGCTTTATCGCCGAACAAAAAGGACAGAACACAAACGACAAAACAAAAGAGCGCAATAAAAGGAAAAATATTCAACAGGTCCTGATACGCAACTGTTGAGGGACTTGTTTTATCTAAAGAGTAAAACCAAAGCAAACAGAGATAAAGTACTGTTGCCAAAATAATCGGAAAACTTAAAACAAGACCGATAATTCGGGCGTTATTACTTCCGATATGGTCATAAAGGTTTTTCTGTTGCATTGTTAAAACTTGACCTTAGGTGCAACAGAGGCTTGCTTTCTTTCGGCTTCCGTCATTTTAAAGAATTGTTCTGCTTGAATATGAAAAGCACCGGCGATGATGTTACTCGGGAAAGTTTCAACTTTTGTGTTCAGACTTAAAACCGTTGTATTATAAAATTGTCTGGATGCTTGAATTTTATTTTCCGTATCTGCCAATTCCCTTTGAAGTTCCAAAAAGTTTTCGTTGGATTTTAAATCAGGATATCCTTCACTGACGGCAAAGAGCGTTTTCAGTGTTCCGGTCAGGACATTTTCTGCCTTTTCTTTTTCTTTTCTGGAACCGTTTGCAGAAACAGCGATGTTTCGGGCTGTAATAACGGCTTCCAAGGTCGCCTTTTCATGTGAGGCATAGCCTTTAACAACTTCAATCAAATTCGGAATTAAATCGTAACGGCGATTGAGTTGTGTTTCAACAGTACTCCAAGCCTCACGAACACGCTGACGCAGTGTAACGAGTTTATTATACAAAACAACAGGATAAATAAAACACAAAACTAAAACGATAATAAATACATACATAACAGTCTCCTTATAAACGAATAATGAAAGTATAAACAATAATGTAATATGCTGTCAATAAAAAAGTCCTGCCATTTAACAGGCAGGACTTTTTTCTAAGCCGTTTCTTTCAGTGCCATTTCTTTGGCTGTCACATAGTCAAACTTACCTGTACCGAGAAGTGGCGGATTATCCGTTACAATAATGGTTTTCGGAATGGAAAGTTCGGTCATTCCCGCATTTTTAAACACCTCAATCATTTTTTCTTTTGTGATGTTTTTATCATTTGTAATCAAGACAAGTTGTTCGCCTTTTTTCGCATCAGGAATACTGACAACACCCAAAAGAGCCTCTTTCCAGGCTTTACGAATTGTTTCTTCAACAGCAAGGAGAGAAACCATTTCGCCACCGATTTTGGCAAAACGTTTGGAACGCCCTTTGATGAAAATATAACCTTCTTCATCAATATGAACGATGTCACCGGTTTCATACCAACCGTTTTTAGGCGGTTGTAAAACACCGGGTTTATCATGTTTCATATATCCCATCATAATATTCGGTCCTTTAACAACTAATTCTGCCCCGTCTTTGATGCCGGGAACGGGTTTCAGTTTAGTTGTCATGCTCGTTAAAATACGGCCGACAGAACCGTTTCTGGCATGAAGGAACGTATTCAGACTTAAAATCGGAGCACACTCGGTGGCACCGTATCCTTCTATAATCCGAATACCAAATCGTTCTGCCCAAACACGTCTTGTTTCGTCACGCAGTTTTTCGGCACCTGCCGCAACAATACGTAATGTATTAAAGTCATAGACGTTGGCACATTTGGCATAAGCCGTCAAGAAAGTGTCCGTTGAAAAGAGAATGGTCGCTTTTGCAGAACTGCATAATTCCGGAATAATTCGGTAGTGTAAAGGTGTCGGATAGAAAAAGGCTTTCATACCCGTAATCAACGGGATAACAATTCCTCCCGTAAAGCCGAAAGAGTGAAACAGGGGAAGACAAACAAACATAACATCTTTCGGTCCGATATCAATTCGGGATAATACCTGAGCCGTGTTGGAGATGACGTTTTTGTGTGAAAGTAAAACGGCTTTCGGGAGTCCTTCTGAACCGGATGTAAATAAAATAACGGCCGTATCGTCAGGGTTGACATTCGGGGCTGTTTTTCTATACGTTTTCATCGGATTAAAGGATGCTTTAACGGCAAAAATTTTGTCTTTAAGCGTCAGTGTTTTGGCTAAGTCTTCAAGATATAAAACTTTAATCTTGTTTTTTCCCAATGCTTCAATCAACGGTTCCAGTTTTGCCAATGTAACAGCCTTACGTGCCGTCACAACGGTTTTTAATCCGACCGTTTTACAGGTAGATACAACAGATTTTACACCGGATGTAAAATTGATCATCGTCGGCGTTTTACCATAAGCAAACAGACCTAAAATAGACAGAGCACACATATTGGATGTCGGAAGCATAAGACCGACTTGCTTTTGCCCTTTTGTTGCCCGATTGATGATGGCACCAAGAGCAAAGGCGCGCATAAAAATGGCTTTAAATTTCATGGGTTTTCTTTGCGCATCTTCCCATATCAATTTGTTTCTGCCAACCGTTTTCATCGCACGAACAGATGCTTCAAAAACGGTTTGATTCGTATTATAAGTTTCAAAAGCCATATCAGAGAGAATGTCATAAAGTTGACTGGCAATTTGTTCACGAACTTCACGGAAAACCTGTCCTTTTTTGAGTTTGAATTTAACGGGAGGCAAAACCTTCATTTCAATATCGGGATGCCATTCGGTATAAGTTTTATATTTGACACGGGATAAAACAGTATGACTGGATCCTTTTAATTGTATCGGCAGGATGGAGGCACCGGCTTTCTGAGCCATGAGAGCAGGAGCTTCATATATCTGCATTCTGGTATTGCCGTCTTGAATAAGTCCCTCCGGAAAAATCATACAAAGTTTGTTTTTATTGAGTTCTTTAACCTTGGCACGAACAGAAGACGGACTGTTCGGATTGAGCGGTTTTATATCTATTAAATTGCAACAGAACCGAACCCACCATTTTTTTGCTAAATATTCCGGAACGGAAAAAGTAATTTGTTTGTCAATAAAGGCAGAAATAATCATGGCATCCAAATAGGACGTATGATTGGCAATAATCAGGGCTTTTTTACCTGCCTTTCCTACGTTTTCAAGTCCTTTGACATCAATATTGAAAAAGAAAGTCAGAACTTTTTTCATCATTTTCCTGCGTTTTTCAGGTGGTATCATCTGTGCCGTATAAATAGCAAAGAAAAGATTGACAACGGCAAGACCTAGGAAAACGAACAGGATAGAAATCTGTAAAATTTTAAGCGCCATGACAACGGCAACCGTTCCCATAACGGCAAGAGAACATACAACCGTCGTAAAGCCGAGGACACGTCCTAAAACAGCATTCGGCGTGTGCTTTTGAAGCAGAGGATAGAACGGAATGATAAAACAGGCTGCAAGCATTCCCATAGCAAAAGCATCAAAAGCAATTTGCCATGCGTGAAAACCGAGAGAGAAAAAAGCATCACATGTTTCTACGGGCGTTTTTGCACCGAGCAAGAAAGACGCAACCGTAAAATCTATGAAAAACACAGACATCAAAACGGCGCTGACGGGTGCTAAACTCTTCCAGCCTTTTTTATTGCAGAGCCATACGGAAAGGATAGAACCGACGACATAGCCGACAGAAAAAATAATCGTCAGGAACAACAAAACGTTTTTGCCGGAATGAAGAACCTCTTCCGCATAATCAGACGCAAAAAGAACCAGTACGCTTCCGAGTATCCAATACCAGGCAATAGATGAGATGTAAAAGGTTAAATCTTTTCTTTCATCAACAAGAACAGCCATTTTAAGAAGAGAACGGGGCCATCTGAACAATTTGACGGTTGTATCTGCCGGTTTATCAGGCGTAATCAGTTGTGTGTTTAAATATCCCGCAATGGAAAAAACGAGTAAAGAGAGCGCTAAAACCTGAAGAGATATTATTTCGGGAACCCAAAAGAGAAACGCAAGACTTGTCAATGCCGTCATAAAAAAAGTAGATCCTTTTAAAACAGCGTTGGCACCCAAGAGTTCTTTTTCCGAAACAAGTTCAGGCGTTATGGCGTATTTAATAACACGATCAAATGCCGTACATGCGCCCATCAACGTAAGGGCACCGAGCATCATCAAACGGCTCTCAAAATAAGCAGATGCCATTGCTAAAACCGTTACGGCAATTTCAAATAACTTTAACCGACGGATAACAAATGTTCTGCCGAATTTATCAGCGAAAGGACCTGAAAATGCCGCCATAATAAGAAAGGCACCTCCGTAAAGGCAGAAAGCGACAATGAGCCAGTAAAGGCTCCCTCCGGTAATGTGATAGGCTGTTAAAAAAACAAAAATATTCCGAATCAAATTGTCGTTTAAACTCTCAAAAATGTGAGAACCCAACAGAGGCATAAAACGAGCATTTTTTAAGGTTTTAATCATGTTATTTTCCTTTCTGAATAATCAAAGTTGCTTTTTTATAGCATATAATGGTAGATAAAAACAGAGCCGAAAAATAATTTCACAAAAGTGTCAGATTTCAATCAAATTTCGGTTTGATACAAGGAAATACATTCATAAAACGAATGAAAAAATACGGTGTTATTTCCGATGGGGTTGATAGACTGTTTTTCCACTTTGAATATAATCGGAAAGGACTTGTTCGCCGGCTTTGGTTTCTATCTGTCCGTAGAC
>JAFQJY010000055.1 GCA_017414845.1 Alphaproteobacteria bacterium
ATATCTGACATTTTTACCCCTGTTTCGGAGACAGAATAGTTAAAATTGCTTCCTGTGCCAACATTAAACCAAAAATTCCCGTTACACCGACAAAGGAACCCATCACCCCGTTTTCTGCCACAATCGGACGAGGTGGCTCAGATGAATAAACACATTTAAAATCCATATTGACTTTCCTTTGATGCAGTTTTCGCCGAAGCGCCGATGCCATCGGGCAAACCGTTGTCTTTTTCATTTTCGTTACTTCTATAAGTTCCGTAGAAAAACGACGGGCCGCTCCCATAGAAGAAATAAAGTGTATTCCTTTTTCCAAAAGTTTTTCTATCAAAATTGCCTTAGAATCCAGACTATCTATTGCATCTATCACAAAATCGGGCTGTGAGGACAAAACAGCATCTGCATTTTGTTCATCCAAAAAAGTATCTATGACAGAAACATCTGCTTTCGGATATATATCAAGAACTCTTGCCTTTGCAACCTCTGTCTTCTTTTTTCCTACGGTTGAATGAAGTGCGACTAACTGTCTGTTGATATTAGACAACTCTACAGTGTCAAAATCCACAAGTGTTAAATGTCCGACACCGCTTCTTGCAAGCGTTTCAATAGCAAAGGACCCCACTGCCCCACAGCCGACAACCATAACATGTGCCTTATGTAATTTTTCAATTCCCTGCTCTCCGATAAGAGCCTCCGTCCTCATAAACTGTTCTTCCATGATAGGAACCTTTCCGTATTTTGATAAATTATTTGAGCTAAATCCTCCTGAGGTATTTTCATTTCTTGTTCCAAAAGGACTAAAATATTCGGCAATTCTGCCGGCATTTTTAAATCATCCGGCGCATCGCTTTCTATTAAAAGCCTTTCAAGAGGAATGTATTTGAGAACTTCTGCTTTGTTTTTTCCTTTAAAAAAACGAGCAGAAACAGAAAAGTAAACATCATATCCCGTTAAACGCTTTGTAATTTCTTCATTTCCGGAATAACCGTGTAATAACATAACAGGCGGTAGTTTAGAACGATTTTCCTTTAAAATGCGAAGCAGTTTATCAAAAGCATGAACACAGTGAATATGAACAGGACGTTTCATCAGATATCCGGCTTTTAACTGCATTTCAAAGATTTTTGTTTGCTTTTCTATATCTCCCCGAGAATCAAGTCCGCACTCTCCGACACCAAACTCAGGATAAATTGTCAACTGCTCCAACAACAATCGCATAAAATCAGACGGGACATCATTTATATAGAGCGGATGAACGCCCAAAGTTCCCCTTATAGATTCATTCTGTTTACACAACTCTGCAATTTTTTTCCAATCTGAAACAGTCACAGCATTGCAAATCCCGCCAACAATACCCTTTTTCATCATTTCTTTAAGTATTTCTGCGGAATTTTCAACCAAATGAATATGACAATGTGCATCTATATATTTTTTCATAACAGGCATCTTACTTTTTTCAGTTGCTTTTTTCAAGCATTAAAAATAAAATACATAAAAGAGGAAAATTATGGCGCTTAGTTTTGTTTTTTATTTGTGTGGTTTTGTTTTAAGATTTTTCGGGGCAATGATGCTTTTTCCCTTAGGAATGGCTGTTTTTTTGGAAAACAAGCAAGATTTTCGTATTTTCGGAATTTCAGCACTTTTGTGTTTCATAACCGGTTTTTTATTATGTTTCAAAACAAAAAAAGATTGGACGAATCTCCATACAAGAGAAATGTTCTTATCAACAAGTCTGGTTTGGATTTTTGCGATTTTATTCAGTTCTTTTCCTTTTTATTTCAGTGGTTTTTCTTTCACCGATTCGTTTTTTGAAGTGGCATCTGGTCTAAGTTCAACCGGTGCTTCCATTATAAGCTATGTAGAAAGTCTTTCCCCGTCTCTCCTCCTCTGGCGTGCGATGACACAATGGATAGGTGGTATCGGTATCATCATTTTAGCCATTGCCGTTCTACCGGCTCTGCATATAGGTGGCATGCAGTTTTTTGCGACAGAAAATTCAGACAACAGTTCAAAAGGAGCGCCACAGATTGCGCAAAAGATGAAACAGATTCTTAGCGTTTACGGTATTTTATCCCTTACTTGTTTCTTCTTTCTTTGGTTAGCAAAAATGCCTGTTTTTGATGCGCTTTGTCACATGATGGCAACCGTTTCAACTGGTGGTTTTTCCACAAAATCAAATTCTGTTGCATTTTATTCTTCACCCGCCGTTCATTATATTATTGCCTTCTTTATGTTTATTTGTTCCTTTCCGTTCATGTTGATAATAGCCCTGTGCAAGGGAGATTTCAAAGCGTTGATAAACAATACCCAAATAAAAAGTTTTTTCCTTTTGACTTTTGTTGTTATTGGAATACTGACATCTTATCTGATAAAAACAAAAGGATTACCTTTTGAAGAGGCTTTCAGAAAAACGACTTTCCAAATAATATCCGTTATTTCAACAACCGGTTTTGTCATAGACGACTATTTGTCGTGGGGAACATTTGCCATTGCGATTTTGTTTTTTATAACACCTATCGGCGGATGCACCGGTTCTACGGCAGGCGGACTTAAAATTTTCAGACTAAGTGTTCTTTTTAAAACACTCGGGAAACGTTTCAAAACGATGATTACGCCACATGCAGTCATTATTCCGAGATATGACGGACGCCCCATGACAGATGACATATCCGTTGCTGTTTTAAGTTTTATTACCGTATCTCTTTTAATTATGATGGCATCCACACTTATTCTCAGTCTAACAGACATGGATGTTTTTACGGCCCTTTCCGTTTCTCTCTCTTCTATGGCTAATGTAGGTCCGACAACCTCCGAAAAACTTTGTCCGTTCTGTTCTTTTGCCGAACTGTCAATAATGGCAAAATGGACACTTTCTTTTGTTATGATACTCGGAAGACTGGAATTTATGACGTTGATTATTTTACTTGTCCCCTCTTTTTGGAAGCAACAATGAAAGGAAAAAAATGAATCTGGAAGAAGAAGCAAAAAAATTTATGCAATCTCATAAAAACGAAGAAAACACAGGCCCCTCTTTCTCACTTGAAACGGAAAGAGAACGTGACGAACTTTTCAAAAAACTGACACGTCTTTACGAAAATGCCAGTAATTATGAAATTGAACGCGCTATAGAAAATGCCATAGATGCCTATGGCACACATCCCGAAGAAAAGGCCTTTTTTGAATATTTAAGAAAAAAACTGGAAGATTAGACTTTACGAACACTTTTTTTTTGTATAGACTATACAAATAAGGGGTTTTACTGCGATGAAAAAATTTTTATTGGTTGTCTTTATCTTATTGGCTTTAATTGTCGGATTATTTTTTGCATTTGTCGGACGTTTTTTAGATAACGAATCGTATAAAAAGCAAATTATCGAAACAGTTCAAGAACTGACAGGTCGTAAGGTTTTTGTGAACGGAAATGTTGATGTAACATTGTTTCCGAGTCCCGTTATTGTCTTAAATAATATGGAAATCCGAAACGATATTGCTTTAGAAAACCCAAATACTTTGACAATCAAACAAATCAACGCTTCTGTTAAATGGAAATCTCTTTTTAAAAGTCCGCTTGTCATTGAATCTCTGACATTTACAGAGCCTGTTTTTAGTTTTGAGCGAAATGAAAACGGTCAGCCTAACTGGGTGTTTCCTTTTATGCGTCCCCAAAGTGTCTATCTTTCAGATGCCAATATCGGAAAATCCGTTCTTGAAGTTCCTCCTCAATTTAAAAATCTGCTCATTCAAAAAGGACAATTCTCTTATAAAGATGCGACGACAGGTATTTCCTATCAGGTTTCTGACATCAACGGAAAACTGACCGCCGATTCTCTTTCCGGTCCTTTTTTGTTTTCCGGAAAAATTTTAATAGATAAAGCTCACTGGCAAATTGAACTTCAAAGCGGGAAACTGGCCTCTGAGGATTCCTCGGCAGACATCAAAATCAACTTGAGCGAACCGACCAGTAAATCCGTTTTTCTTTTGAAAGGAAAAGCCAAAAACATTTTAAAAGATTTAACGTTTCATGGAAATTTTTCATTTAACATCCCCCAGGTTTCTTCTCTTTTAAAAGCCATAAAAATTGAAAAAACCGGGATTGAAAACATCAGTTCTTCCTTACTCGGAAATACGGAAATAAATTTTTCTACAGATAGCATTTCCATTAAAGAGGGGACGCTTCGTTATGGTGGAATAGCACTTGAAAACAGTGTTTCTGCGACTTTTACCCTTACCTATCCCACAAAAGAGAAAAACTATTGGACAAATGATATCTCTCTACTTATCAGCAAACTGAATTTGGACTTATTTAAGGATATTTACGACAATCCCCAAAATGAATTAGAGAATTTTTTAAAATCCGTCACTTCGGAAACATCTTTAAAAATCAAAGCAGACAGTGTCACTTTAAAAGGAAAAGAAATCAGAAGTCCTGACTTTGTTTTAAAAATAACAAAAGACCTTTTAACCATTGAAAAAGCGCAAATGACTCTGCCCGAACCGACACAGTTTACTGCTGTCGGAAGCATCGGCATAGAAGAAAAAGGCCTTATTACCCGTTTGAAATTAGATGTAAAATCACCTAAACCGGCTATTCTTTGGGATTGGGCAGGTCTTCCGAAAGAAACGGATTTTCTTTATACCGAATTGGAAGATTTAACTTTTAAAACCGCTTTGACCGTCACACCGGAAAGTTATACCTTTAAATTGGTTGAAATATACTTAGACGGTGCGGAAATAACAGGAGAAGCCCTTTTATTTAAAGGAAAAGAAAGACTGACGGGTGCTTTTATTTTTAACGGTAAAAATATTGATATTGATACCTATTTAAAATTTGAAAAATCACCTGAAAACAGAACTATTCAAAAAACACTGGAAGATACCTCTTCTGAGTTGGCACGTTTTATTTCTCTCGGCGATCTTGTTTTCAAAATCACTCTGAAAGATATCACATTCAAAGGAGTGCCTATTACCGAAGCAGTTCACGACGGAAAAATTCAAGATAACATTTGGTCTGTTGATAAACTGGATATTGCAGGTGCGGCGCAGGCATCCTTCACAGCAAAAGGGAACATCAAAAATCTGCCTGATGAGGGTAAGATTATCTTAGAAAACGTCTCATATACCGCAGACATTCAAAATCCGTTTGTTTTTATGCAAAAAGCCATGATAAAAAGTCCTGTTTCAGGTAACCTGTCAAGTATTAAATCCTCAGGAACGCTATCCGGAACACTGAGTGCACTTGACTTGGATACCTCTTTTGCCTTTTCTCAGGCGAATATCAAAGCAAAAGGAACGCTCAATTTTAAACAGGAACTTCCTGCGGACTATAAAATGGATGTTGAAATTACACATCCGAACTTTAGACAATTCATTAAATTATTTAAACCTGACTTTAATGAGTTCCCCTATCTGGTCGGCGCACTTCAATTTAAGGGAAACGCTGAGAAAATAGATAATTTGATTGCCGTATCCGATGTGTCTGCCGTTATCGGAACACAGGATTTCGGTGGTAACCTTTCTATCACGAACGGAAACACATTTAAAGGACATATAACGGCTCCTTCATTCAAACTTGAAAAGATACTGGCTCCGAAAGACTTCTATAAAGACGCAGATCCTCTTTCAGGAAAAATCCACTTTTCAAAGGAAGAATTTAATTTTGAAAAATTGGCCGGAAAAGATTTTGATTTAAACTTTACGATAGATCGTTTAATGGTTTCCAACGTTATCTTAAATGATGTCAAAACGCAAATTCAATTGACGCCGAAACTCATTACACTTGTTTCATTTGACAGCGGATTGAACGGTGGAAAGTTATCTATGAAAGGAACACTTAACTCAACAAATTTTGAACCGGCACTTAACCTTACCGTTCAAGGAGAGAATATCTCCTTACCTCCCGAGATATTAAACATCGGCCCGTTTAAAATCAAAAACGGAGAGACAACTTTTTCATTAGAAGCCGGCGCACGTGGAAAAACACCTGCTGATATGACGACAACACTTACCTCAGACGGCTCTTTTTCCGTTCAAAACGGAACTCTGACGGATTTAAATATATCCGGTTTAATTGAAAAAGCAGTTTCTATCGGTACAAAAACCCAAGAGAAAGAGGCTTTTGAGCGTATTCTTTTAACGACATTGATGACCGGAGAAAGCGCTTTTGATTTGATGAACGGTTCTTTTTCTGTCCGTGAAGGAAAATTCAGAATGGAAAATATGCAAACGAATATGAAAGATGCTACCATCAAAACTCAAATTTCGTTTGATGTAGCGACTTGGGATATAGTCAGTTCTTCGGAAGTTTCTTTACTTTCTCTGAAAAACACACCGCCGTTCAGAGCGATTATTAAAGGTGCAGGTCCTGCCTCAGAAGTCCAGATTGTATTGACGCCGATTTTAAATGATCTTATTCAATATTCAAAAGAAGCACAGGCATTAAAAAAGCAACAAACACTGGCACAGGAAACTGCACAAAAGAAAGCGACGGAAAAAGAACGTAAAGAACGGGCCATTCAGCAGGTAAAAGAAGCAAAAAAAGTCTTAGAAGAAGCCGAAAAATCGTATCATCTGGCAAAGACAAGAGAGGCCTTGACCGAACTGGAAAAAGCCAAAGATTCGTTCAGCATTATTTTAGATATATCCAAACAGGAAACACTTACATCAAAAGATATTCAAGTTATTGAAGAGCAAGCCTACAATGCTA
>JAFQJY010000006.1 GCA_017414845.1 Alphaproteobacteria bacterium
CAAACGAAGTAATGATGAGTACGGGGTTACACCGTTGATGTGTGCTATCAATAAAGGCAATTCGGCTATGGCGGATGCTTTGCTTGAAAACGGGGCAGATATCAATATGACGAACAACGTCGGAGAAACCGCACTTATGTACGCTGCTGCAAACGGCAATATGGAACTGATTGAGAAATTGGTTGAACGTGGGGCTGATACAGAGATGAAAGCCGGTAAAGGCTCAGCCTATGAGGGACAAGACTTCAGAGCAGTTCTCCGTGATAATCTAGAAGCAAGCGGAAAAACGCCGGAAGAGATTGAAAAAATGATGGCCGATGTTGAGAAAATGATTGCCCAAAAGCAGGGCAAGTCAGACGAACAAACCCAAACTTTAGCGGGGAATGAGAATGCATCCGAAAAGGAAAATGCAGAACGTCCTGATTTCCATGATAAAGCTAACTGGGATAGGGTAGGCGTCAGAAATCAGGAGGGAGGCATTGATGAGGGCTATCGTTTTAATTTAAGCGGCATGTCGCAGGAGGAGATGAGGGATTTTGTCGGAAATCTTCAAGAAAACGGAATTAAAGGTGATTTGCGACAGGCTACAATTGATACAGATAATGTGAAAAAAGGAGATTTATCTTATCGGATTACGGACCCCGAAAGTGTTAAACGTTTGGAAGGGCTTGTTTTCGGTGAAAAACAACAGGAAGTGCCTGAACAAGAAATAGAAAACACTGATACCCAGAAGATTGATGTTATTAAACAAGATAAAGATGGAAAAGGGGAAGAGAGACCTGTTTCTCCCAGCGTAGAGCAATCGGGAAACGATAGTAAAAGAGATGATGAAAAAACTGACGAATCCGAGCAACCTAAAGCACCCAAAGCAGAAAAAGAGTCTCCAAGTGAGGAAAAACCAAAAGAAGAAAAGCAGTCTTTTTGGAGTAAGGTAAAAGGATTCGCTTCAAGAGTGTTCGGTAAAAAGGATAAAAAAGAAGACACGCCGAGTACTGAGACGGAAACACCGATTGAAACAGAGACGAAAGCAGACAAAGACAATTCCGAAAGACAGATAGATTACGATAATGAGCAGGAAGCTGCTAACGCTTTTGCTAGAGAAATGGGGCTGAATGGTAAGCCTAATGCGCCGGAAAAAGAAGACAAAGATACACCTTTACCCCAGGCGACAGCAGAGACTGTTATGGACTATGAGGATCCACAAGCTATGGCACAAATGACTGCAGAAATGCTGAAAAATGAGCCTACAAACAATGCCCCTCAACCTGAAGAGAAACCCAGAGAAGCATTTACCAGTGGGAAAAATGAAAAAGGTGACGAGTGGGCTTGTATGACAGGAAAAGATGAGAACGGAAATCTTTCTATGATTTATGAGGTAAACGGGAAAAAGAGTGTATCTTTCAAATTTGATGAACAAGGAAAGTTAAAAGAATTTGAAGATGCTGATGGGGGGAAATATGAACGTTCTCATGACGAAAACGGAAGAATGACAAGTGAGAAATATACGGATAGAGATGGTAAGGTAACCAGTAAGTCTTTAGAGTATGATGAACAAGGTCGTGTCAGTAGGATAACTCGTGAGGAGCCGGGTAAAAAGCCTGAAAGTAAAAAGGTTGAGTACAGTAAAGATGGAAAACCACAGGTTTCTAAACAGGCTGAAGCCTTGGATGCGCCTGTTATTAAAAGGCAGGATTTGTTGACAAAGCAAATGATGAATGAATTTTCATCTCATTTAAATCAAGTTGGAAGCAATGACGGGGCCGTCGCCGAAATTGCAAGTTTAAAGAAAGGAGCAATTCGGTAGTTTTAACTGTTTTCCTGTTTGAAAAGCACTCGTTTTTCGGGTGCTTTTCGTTTTTTAGGGGAGATTGAAAAGGGCTATCTTCTTTGTATAAAGACATTTTTAAAATTATAGTTGACAGGCGATTTAGAATCGTTTATAAATGGTCTTGCATTACGCACGCAGGCTGACGCCTTATCTGAGTTGGGTAAGCCGTTCCGGTGCTTTCGGGGTGGTCTTGGAAGTTCTTATGGTCTGCGGAGGTTTAACTGGAAAAGAAAGGTTTAAAAAATGTCTATTCCTACATTTACAATGCGTCAATTGATTGAAGCAGGCGCACATTACGGTCATCATACACGTCGTTGGAATCCGAAAATGGCTCCGTATATTTTCGGTACGCGTGAGGGTGTTCATATTTTGGATTTGGGTCAAACGGTTCCGGCTTTAACGGCTGCTTTGGAGGCTATTCGTGAAGTAGCTTCTAAGGGTGGAAAAGTCTTGTTTGTCGGTACGAAATTACAGGCTGCCCCGTTTGTTCAGGAAGCAGCGACCCGTTGTGGTGGTTTTTATGTCAACCATCGTTGGTTAGGTGGTATGCTTACAAACTGGAAGACAGTTTCCAATTCTATCAAGCGTTTAAAAGAAATTGATGCTAAAATTGAAAAGGGCGAATTGGAAGCGCTGACAAAAAAGGAAAAGATGAATACAATGCGTGAACGTGAAAAGTTGTTTGCGTCTTTGGGTGGTATTCAAGAAATGAACGGTCGTCCTGATATTCTTTTCGTTATTGATACGGTTAAAGAGCAATTGGCTATTAAAGAAGCAAAGCGTTTAGGTATTCCTGTCGTTGCTATCTGTGACAGCAATTCTGATCCTGATGATATTGATTATGTCGTACCTGGAAACGATGATGCTATCCGTGCTATCACGCTTTACTGTGATTTAGTCGCCGGTGCTGTCCTTGATGGTATTCAAGAAGAATTGACGGCTGCCGGTGTTGATGTCGGCGCTTCTGAAGAGGCTCCTGCAGAAGTGACGGCTGTCGCTGAGGCTACGGAAGAAGTTACAGAAGAGGCTGTTGAAGCCACAACTGAGGCTCCTGCTGAAGAAAATAACGCATAATTTGTAAAATAACTAATAGAGGGGCGGCGTCTTTAATGTCGCTGCCCTTTTTTCAAAAGAAAGGATAAAAAAAATGGCTGAAATTACCGCTTCTTTGGTAAAAGAATTACGTGA